>CACZRK010000191.1 GCA_902783515.1 uncultured Coriobacteriaceae bacterium
GGCTTTGCCAACCTCCTTAAGCTCATGGCCGAGAAGGCGGAGGCCGCGGGCGCGACCATGCTTTGGGACACGCCGGCTGTCCAGCTCGTCACGAATGCCGCGGGCGACGCGGTGACCGGCGTCATCGGTCAGGCGGCTGATGGCAGCTACGTGAAGGTGAACGCGTCCAAGGGCGTGCTGCTGGCCTGCGGTGACGTGACGGACGACCCCGAGATGCTCCAGTGCTTCGCGCCGCTCATGCTCGGCGTGAAGAGCCTGCACGGCTACCCGAACAACACCGGCGACGCCGTGCGCATGGGCTCATGGATCGGCGCGAAGATCACTCCCGCGCCGCATGCGCTCATGATGCACTTCGACCCGACGTGGCTCCCCGAGGGCGACGCGCCGTTCTCAGGCATCCCGTGGCTGCGCGTGAACCTGAAGGGCGAGCGCTTTGAGAACGAGGACGCCTCGTACCAGGCCGTCGTCATCCAGGTCTCGCGCCAGCCAGAGAAGGTCGCGTTTCAGATCTGCGACTCGACGTGGTTCGACCAGCTGGAGGCCGCGGACTACTTCCCGAACCCCAACAGCCACTCCCGCGAGAACCCGGACCCCCAGGGCAACTGGCAGAAGTTCATCGAGTCCGGCGCGATCGTCCAGTCCGACACGCTGGAGGGCCTCGCCGACGCGTACGGCATCGAGAAGGAGGCGTTCCTCGCGACCGTGAAGCGTTACAACGAGCTGTGCGACAAGGGCGTCGACGAGGACTTCGGCGTGCGTGGCGACTTCATCAGCCACACGTCCATCAAGGAGCCGCCGTTCTACGCGATCAAGCGCGTCCCGAGCGTGCTGGCCTCCGTCGGCGGCGTGCAGATCAACGACGATCTGCGTGTCCTTCGTGACGACGACACGCCCTTTGACGGCCTGTACGCCTGCGGCGACTGTGCCGGCTCGTTCTACGGCCACGAGTACCCGCTTGCGCTGCCGGGCGGCTCCATCGGTCGTGGGTTTGTCTTCGGCATTCTCTCGGTGAAGGCGATGTGCGGGGATCTGGAGTCCACGGTCGCGTAGGCCCGTCAGACGGGGCGCGCCGACTCGGCATCGTCGGGCGGGCGCGCCCCGCGTCCCGTGCATGGGGCGGCGGGCTGCATGCCGTCTTCGAAGCGGCTCGTCTGTCGCGTCCCGTTTCGCGCTGCTCCCTGCGCGAGGCTATCTCCCCAGGCACCCCACCGGGATCACGTACACCCCGTCTTCGCGCCGGTAGGCATGCTGTCCGAGGCCGACGAGCACGGCTAGAAACTGCGGCGCGCTTGTCCTGGCGACCGCGTTGCGTCCGATCTTGTCCCGCATGCGCAGCAGGCTCTTGGCGGCCTCGTCCGCCTTGTTCTCGCTGAGCTTGATTTCGAACGCGCCCCAGCGACCACCCGCGTCCTCCACGATGGCGTTGACCTCCAGGCCCGTTGTCATCATGGTAGTAGTGCAGGGGGTTTGACGAGGCGTCGGGAAGCGCGCGTGAGTATACCAGCAGGTCACGCATGCAGAGGTTTTCAAACACCAGTTTTCAAACACCAGCCCGAGGGTCTGCCAGTCCTTCATCAACGACTGCTCGCTCATGCGCAGGGCAGCCACGGCGAGCGACGGGTCTACCAGGTAGCGCTTCGGCTTCGTCTGGAAGCGTTTCGGGGAGCGGGCCGGGGGCTCCCAGCCGTCGATCGACAGTATCAGATAGAGGGATTCCAGCAGCGCGACGTAATTCGACACGGTACGCGCGTCCACCGCGCCTTCCTCGTCCGTGCCGTACATGTCCCGCATCATGACCTTGTATGTGGTCGCCTGGCCGAGGTTCCTCGCGAGACTTCCCAGTAGACGTGACGCGACCTCGCTCCTGCCGCCTTTGGCGGGGACGCTCTGGGTGAGGGCGGCGTCGATGTAGTCGCGTGCGATCCTACGGGCTCGAGAGATGGGGAGGTCGATGGCCTGCGGCCACCCACCGCGACAGCAGAGCCTGAGGAGCGCCTGCACATCGATACTGCAGCTGGCGTGGCTGAGCTTGCCGTCGAACAGGTCGGTCAGTGAGACCTCGCCCGTGGAGTCGCCCGACTCCTGCAGGGTCATGGGCAGCATGCGCACGCGGCCAAATCTGCCGGCGCCACTGTGGTGGACCTTGTCTTTTGCCGGTGTGGAGGATCCCGTCAGGATCCAGAGGCCACGCTGGCGGCCGGAGGCGTCGACCTCGTGGCGGACGATGTCCCAAATATCCGGGGCCAACTGCCACTCGTCGATGACGCCGCGTTTCTCATTTCCAAAATCCGCGAATTTCATTTCTATTATCCGCGGTTTTGTCCGGGGGAGGCGCCGGTTGCGTGATCTTGACACAAAGGGCTGCCGTGCACGTGTCGCATGAAGGGCCCCGACCCTTCTCGGCGCATCGTGCTGCGCGCGCGTCCCCATTCCGCTCAAGCGGTAGGTCGGCTTCTTACAACTGGTGACGCGAAAGAGGCGGTTTACGTGCGGCCGTGAGACGACGCAAAGAGCCGTGCGAGCGTAGGGTCGTCGACCCGCGCCGCACGGCCGTTCGCCCGGCGCCGCTGCCCGCCGTCTGACGGACGACCGCTCGGCGCCCACGTGGCCGGTGCGCGTCCCACTCGCGTCCCTGATCCGTATCCTACCAGCTCACGTCCTCGTAGGTGCGCCCCTGCGCTGCCATGGAGGCCAGCAGCGCGTCGGGCGTGGTCGCGGGTACGGACGCGTGCGCAAAGCGACGTGGGTCGTGGGTCAGGATGTTGCTCGCCTTCACCTTCGCCGCCGCCCGGGCGACGAGGGCGTCGTCGAAGCTCGCCCAGCGCGCGGCGGCGACGGCCCTCAGGTCGTCGGCATCCAGCGAGCACACCTGCAGAAACGAGAGGCTGTTCTCGAACGCGTCCTGGATCGTCGCCGCCTCGCAGGCGCGACGCGCGACGCGGAAGACCGTCGCGTACGAGCTCGCGCTCGTCCACAGCTCGGCGTCGCCGAGGTACTGCATCACGCGCAGGCGTCGCCACTGCGCGAAGTAGGGGTCACGGGCGACGAAGCAGTCCAGCAGGACGTCTGCGTCCAACAAGAGCCGCACCAGACGTCACCTCCCCGCTGGGCGCGAGCGCAGGCCCGCGCGCCTCCTCCCTCGTTGTCGTGCACGCCGACCCTCTCGATCGCGGCCGCACATGCGTCTGGCTGGCCGACGTTGGGCCAACCGGTGCCCTAGCTTGCGAGGACGTGCCAGTCCAGGTCGTCCCAGCCGCCGTCCGGCGTCGGCAGCACGCATTCGCGGATGGACTCGACGAGCTCGGCGTTCTCCGCGGCCGTGAGCATGCGGCCGTAATCATCGGCAGCCGCCCTGACGCTCGGCAGCTCCCCGGTCGCGATGAGGTAGTCATACGCGGCGTTGACGAGCTGCGACTGCGTCGCGCCGAGTCCCTTGAGGATGCGCGCCCCCTGCTCCTTGATCTCAACGGGAACACGGGCGGTGACGATGGCATCCATAAGCAAGGCTCTCCTGACTTGGCGTTGGTCCACCGGCACGGGGCCGGCAGGTGTGTGTGAGACACGTGGCCAAGCGATGTAATCACGTATTACAAGCCATGTCAACGACGATCGCCCGCATCGACAAATCGACCCATTAGGCGGTCGCGGCCGGCGCGAGGGAGGCGTTCGCGCAGCTCAGACGCAACGCGTCCTCCGTGACCCTTTGGCGCACGGCCGCCCGGCATCGACCCTCGGGCGAGCGGGCGGCTATCATGGGCGAAGAAAGCATCGCACGCCCGTCGGGGGAGGAAGCGCCATGGCATCGCAGCTCGTACTCATACGCCACGCAAAGACGCAGGCACGGCGGCAGGGAGGTGACGACCTGCGGCGCGAGCTCACCGACGCCGGCGCCCGCAGCGCCGCGGCGACGCTTCCGGGGCTCATGCGCCGCCTGCGGCGAGAGGTGATCGTGAACGATGCGGGCGAGCCGCTGCGGGAGGTCAGCCTGTGGACGAGCCCCGCGGTGCGCGCCATGCAGACCGCCGACGCGGTCGCGGCCGGGCTTGACGGCGTGGAGCCGCAGGTTCACGACACGCTGTATGCCGACGACCCCACCGGGTTCCTCGACGAGCTCGCCTGCGCGGACGGGTGCGTGGTCGCCGTCGGGCACAACCCCTTCCTGGGGGACGTCCTGCACCTGCTGACCGGGCAGCGCGTCTCGTTCGGCAAGGCGGCGGTCGCGGTGCTGGACCTGGACCTTGCGGACGTTGCTCCCGACGCCCCGCTCGACGGCTTTGCCAACACCGGCGAGCTGCGATTCTTCGTGCAGGGGCCGGACTGGCGACGCTGGCAGACGCTGACGGAGTTGGAGGGGGCGCTCGCCAAGGCGGCGCAGCGCGTCGAGGATGCGGCGGGCAAGGTCGTCACGGCGTCCGACGACCCGGAGAGCCTGCACCGCTATCGCGTGTCGCTGCGCGTGGCGCGCTCGCTCGTCGGGTTCGTGAGCCCGTGGCAGCGCAAGGCGCAGGGCGAGCGGCTCGCCCGGCTGCTCAAGGGGCTGCAGGCGCCGACCTCCGCGCCGCGCGA
>CACZRK010000192.1 GCA_902783515.1 uncultured Coriobacteriaceae bacterium
CCTGGTTTCGGTCGAACGAGGGCATCGTCTGGCTTGACGCGGACGACGCGGGCGCCGCGGACCTCGCGGACGAGGTCATGCGCTCGCTTGGCGACGGCGGGCTGATGCCTCGCGCGTGACGAAGCGTGCGCCGTCGGCTGGCAGGCTCCGTCGGTTTGAGAGGTGTGTCATGGGAATCAGGCAAGGCTACCCGGTTCAGCCGGAGAGGGAGCGCTGCATCCTCGTCGGCGTTGACGTCACGCCGCGCGGCGAGTGGTCGGTCGACGAGTCGCTGGACGAGCTCGAGCGGCTCGTGGAGACCGATGACGCCGTGTGCGTTGGCAGGCTCACGCAGCGGCTCGCGAGCCCCTATCCGAAGACCTTCATTGGCACGGGCAAGATCGACGAGCTGCGCGAGCTCGCCGAGGCGACGGAGGCGACGACCGTCATCTTTGACGACGAGCTGTCGCCCTCCCAGCAGTCAAACATCGAGCGCATGCTGGGGCAGAAGTACAAGGTCCTCGACAGGACCGCGCTCATCCTGGACATCTTCGGCCAGCATGCGACGACGCACGAGGGCATGCTGCAGGTGCAGATGGCGCAGCTGCAGTATCTCTACCCGCGCCTGCGCGGCATGTGGGCCCACCTCGCGAAGGACAAGACGCGCGGCGGCATCGGCTCGCGCTTCGGTCAGGGCGAAAGCCAGCTTGAGGTGGACCGTCGGCTCATCCGTGACCGCATGTCCGTCATCAGGCGTGACCTCGCCAAGATCAGCCAGAATCGTGACGTTCAGCGCAAGGGGCGCGTCGAGTCGCAGACCTATCGCGTCGCACTCGCAGGTTACACGAACGCGGGGAAGTCGACGCTCATCAACGCGTTGACGGGCTCCGACGTCCTCGAGCAGGACCTGCTGTTCGCGACGCTCGACCCGACGACGCGCGCCCTCGAGCTTCCCGGCGGGCGCAACATCGTCGTCACCGACACGGTCGGCTTCATCCAGAAGCTTCCGACGACGCTCGTCGAGTCCTTCAAGTCGACGCTTGCCGAGGTCAGCGACGCAAACCTGATCCTCACGGTCGTCGACGCCCATGACGAGCACAGCGACAAGCAGCTCGGCGCGGTGAACGACGTGTTGGAGGAAATCGGCGCCAGCACGATACCGCGCGTCATCGTCTACAACAAGGTTGACCTCATGGAGCCCGACGACGTGGACGCGATGCGCGAGCGGCACCCGGACGCCATCTTCATCTCGGCAAAGACGGGCGCGGGCATCGACGCGCTCATCGCGGGGATCGCGGAGATTGCGGCGTCTCGCGACGTGACGGGGGCGTACCGCATCGCCTATCACGACGCCAAGCTCGTTGACCTCTGTCACGAGCGGGGGAACGTGATCGAGCAGGTCTACGATGAGGCGGGCATCACCATCACGCTCACGGCCCCGCCTGAGCTGGCGTCAATGCTCGAGCGATATCGCGTTTCGTAGGCGAGTCACCCGCGACGCGGCATATGGTGCGCAAACGCCCGCGCCAGTCCTCATTTGGCTGAGGCTGACACGGGCGTCTTCTCTCGTGTCCGTCGTGGCAGGCGGGCAACGAGGGGGAGTGGCGCTCCTACAGCGAGCGCACGAGCGCGACGACGCGTCCGAGAATGACGGGATTCGTGACGTAGATGGGATCCATCGCCGGGTTCTCGGGCTGGAGTCGGATGCGGTCCTTCTCGCGGTAGAACGTCTTCACGGTCGCGCCATCGTCAACCATGGCGACGACGATCTGGCCGTTCACGGCATCCTGCTGGGCTCGCACGATGACGAAGTCGCCGTCAAGGATGCCCGCCTGCACCATCGACTCGCCCTTCACGCGAAGCACGAACGATGCGCTGTCCCCGACAAGGGACGTGGGCAGTGGCATGGATCCCTCTATGTTTTGCTCGGCAAGAATCGGCTGACCCGCGGCGACGCGACCGACGATGGGCAGCGTCACGATATCGTTCACAACCTCAGCGTTGCCCTGCGTTTGCGAGTTGCCACCGAACGAGGCGGCCACGTCACCGGATACGTTGTTGTTCCCGATGATTTCCAGGGCGCGTGGCTTTGAAAGGTCGCGCTTGATGAAGCCCTTGTCCTCCAGAACCTGCAGGTGCGTGTGCACGGTGCTGGGGCTCTTCAGGCCCACGGCCGCGGCGATCTCTCGGACGCTTGGTGGATAGCCCTTCTTGTAGACCTCGTCACAAATAAAGTCGTATATCTGGCGCTGACGGCCGGTGAGCTTTGAAGTGTCCATACGTGCCTCCTTTTCGTCCCAGTATACGGGGTGTCGCGGACAATAGCAAACAAACGTTCCTATTTTCATTGACACGAACAGTCGTTCTGATACTATGGAGTCGGAACAAGCGTTCTGAGATTTCTGTCCCAAGACTACGGCAGCATGATGATCGGAATCCGTTGCCATGGTGTCAGAAGGGAATGGTGTCACACATGATCACGGAGTATCAGACGTTCTCGCCGATGAAGCTTGACGGTCGGTACAAGAATGACGCGAACAGCCCAGATCAAGGGCTGTGCGAGGGCGCGTTCAACAGGATGTTCAGGATCGTCTCCGCGAATGACAAGCGCTATGAGCAGCGCAGGCGTCGCATAAGCTTCATCGTAGCCATTGCCGTGATCGTCGTGATTGCGGTCAGTCTCACGATGATGACGACGAACGTTCTCGCGTCTAGTGCAAGGGGAGAGCTGTCGACGAGGACGATCACGGTGAACGACGGGGACACGCTTTGGTCCATCTGTGCGACGAACCCCGTCGCAGGCTATGACACCTACGAGCTCGTGCAGCGCACGATGTCCGAGAACAACCTTGCGAGCGCGGACATCTATCCTGGCCAAGAGCTGCGTATCTATGGGTACAGAGGCTAGAACGAGGATTGAAGTTTCCCATATTGAGAGTTTTCAACCGGATACGATACGGCTTCATTGTTCAGGACCGCATGGTATTCTTCTTCCTCAGTACACACGGGTGGAGGGGTGCCATGCGCTGTCCAAAATGCGGATACACGGAATCACGCGTTATCGACTCAAGACCTGCGGAGTCCGGGGACGCCATCAGGCGTCGTCGTGAGTGCCTGAACCCCGATTGCCGCACTCGTTTTACGACGTACGAGCGGAGGGAAGAGCATCCGCTGCAGGTGCGCAAGAGGAACGGATCCCTTGAGACCTTTGATCGCGATAAGCTTCTTGCGTCGCTTATGACGGCGACGGTCAAGCGTGACATCCCGATCGAGAAGCTCAACTCGCTTATCAGCGACATCGAATCCGAGCTTCGCAACGATTTTCGTACCGAGGTCGACTCCAGGGAGCTCGGCGACATGATACTTCGCCGCCTTCTCAAGCTTGATAAGGTCGCATACGTGAGATTTGCGTCCGTCTACAAGGACTTCCAGGATTTGGATGGCTTCTACAAGGAACTCGGTAACATTAAGTGAGCAATCTAATGAATGAACTTGACGTAAATATAACGAAGCTTTGTGATGATGCAACTATTCCGTCCTATACACGTGACGGTGACGCGGGGCTTGACCTAGTGAGCACGTCGGACGTCCGCATTGCACCTGGCGCACGCGCAATCGTTCCCACGGGACTGGCAATAGAGATCCCTCGCGGGTATGCCGGATACGTGCAGCCACGCAGCGGGCTTGCGCTCAAGCACGGCATCACGGTCCTGAACACGCCGGGGCTCATCGATTCGAACTATCGTGGTGAGCTCAAGGTAATCCTTCTCAATACCGGTGACGAGGCGTTTGAGGTCAAGAAGGGCGACCGCATCGCTCAACTCGTGATCCTCGCCGTGCCGACAGTGCGCTTGCACTGCGTGGACGCATTGAGCGACACCGATCGTGGCACACAGGGATTTGGGTCAAGCGGGACGAGATGAGACATGATCCTGGATATAGGTATAAATCCGATAATATATCTTATGTAACATAAAGCGATTCAGTCATACTACAAAATGCAAAATGCCCCGGTCAGCGCGCCTGAGTGGCCGTCTGCTGACCGGGGCTAACCCTATGCGGTCGCCAGCCATTAGTCGTGCGCATGCGCCCCGATGCCCTTGACGCGCTCCATGAGTGCGTCCTTCTTCCAGATGCCGAGCCCTCCGATGACGCCCACGATGACAAAGAGCGCGATGATGCGCGTCCAGTTTGCATTGGTGATTGACGAACCGATGAGCGTCGAGGCGATCATGCCTGGGATGCGCGCGAGGTTCGCAAGGATCAGGAAGCTGGACATCTTCATCTTCGTGAGCGGGACGAAATACGTGAGTACGTCCTTGGGAATGCCTGGGATGAGAAATAACACGAAGACAAGAGTATCAAGCTTCTCAGAATTATTCAGAAAACCAAATTTTTCGATCTGGTCTTTCCCGATGATGCTTTCGACGAATGGCTGGCCAAGCTTACGCACGACTGCGAATATCGCGGCGGAGGCGACGACGCAGCCAAGGACGCACAGACCCAGCCCTCCCCACGTGCCGTACATCACGCCGGCAATGACCTGCACGAGCTCACCGGGTATGAAGGCGATGATAACCTGAAGGATCTGGAACAGGAGCAGCACGAGAAAGCCGACGGGTCCCATTTCGGAGACCCATGCCTCGAACGCCGCCTGTCCTTCGGGGGTCGAGATCTTTGTGATAAGTGGCTTGACGAGCAGCGTGATTGCAACCGACAGCACGACAAAGGCGACGACGACCACCAGCAGGATGACGATCTTCTTGGTACGCGACCATCCTGACACGTCTAGATACTTCATGACCGGATCTCAAAACCTTTCGTCATACGGGTGAACCGCCGCCGATGAAGTCAGGCACGTCATCGACTTCGATGAACATGCCGGGATACGGCGCGTTGATATATTGATTATTACCAATATAAATGCCGACGTGGCCATCATTGGGAAAGAGGAGATCTCCCGGTTGCAGCTCGTCAATGGACTCTTTCCAGTTGCCGAGCTGCTGGATCTCGGCGATCTGATCCCACGTCGTTCTGGTGATCGTGTAGCCCTCAAGCGCGTAGCAGTGCTGGACGAACCCCGAGCAGTCAAATCC
>CACZRK010000193.1 GCA_902783515.1 uncultured Coriobacteriaceae bacterium
GGGCGCTCGGCGGCCTCCCGCCGCAGGGCGCCCATGCCCGCGACCACCAGCGAGCCGCCGGCCGCCGCGACGGCGAGCAGGTACGCCGCCACCAGCAGCGTCTTGGCCATGCTGCGGCTCGTCGCGGTGAGGTTCGCCGCGATGCCGTAGACGCCGAACAGGCCGGCGACGATCAGCACGACGGCGCACCACAGGGGCAGCGCGCCCTCCACCTCGGCGCGGCGCAGCGCGAAGAACGCCACGACCGCCGAGACGATCAGCACGACGACGGCCAGATAGCCCTGCGCGATGCCCGAGGTGAGGTTGCCGAACACGTTGAACAGGCGATCCAGGCGCCCCAGGCGCAGGGCGGCGAAGACCGCCGCCGCCACGCCGAGGACGAGCGCGGCGACCGTCGCGCCCACCTGGGCCCCGCCGTCACGGCCTCCCGCCGCCGTCGCTCCCTGGGCGACCAGAATGCCGCTGGCGAGCACGCCGCAGATCACATACAGGACGAGAGGCCATGACAGGGTCATCTTCTACTCCTTGCTCGCGCTTGCCGCCTTGGCAGCCTCGCCGTCGGCGGAGACGTTGGCGACGGTCGTGTTGCCGCCGGCCGTGGTGTTCTCAAAGCCGCCCGCGGCGATGGTCGTGCCCTCGACGCCCGCCTCGCTGCCGTACCACGTGTGACCGCGCAGGATGTAGCGCATGGAGGGGCCGTTGCCCTCGTCGGGCAGCGCGTAGACCTGGTCGTCGGTGAAGGGCTCGATGAAGTCCATCATGCGGCGGCGCTCTCCGCCGTAGTCGCCGTCGGTGTCGTACGCGCCGACGAAGGACTCAAGCCCCTCGTCCAGGTCGCCGACCCAGCGCGCGTTGCCGCCGCACTGGGAGACACACTGGGGCACGCCGTCGTCGTCGATGTTCTCGTTGCAGAACGTGCACTTCTCGGCGACGTTGGTCGTGGAGTTGATGTAGCGCACGCCGTAGGGGCACGCGTCAAGGCAGGCGCCGCAGCCGATGCAGGTCTCCTTGTCGATCTGGACGGTGCCGTCCTCGGTCTTCTGGGAGGCGCCGGTCGGGCACACGGCGACGCAGGGCGCGTCGGCGCAGTGCTGGCAGGTCACCGGCAGGAAGTACATGTACACGTCCGGGTAGTCCGCACCCTCGTACTCGGGGTTCGGGCCGACGCGCACGACGCGGTTCCAGAAGTTGCCGATCTCCACACCATTGAGCGCCTTGCAAGCAACGCTGCAGGCCAGGCAGCCCACGCAGCGGTTCAGGTCGGTATAGATCGCCTTCTGCATTGCTTACAGCCTCCCCTCGTACGTAGGCAGCCATTCCTTCAGACGCGGGTCAGACGCGTCGTGGATGATCTCGACGCCGTTGGAGTCGCACGGGCACGGGTCGCCGAACGGCGAGTTCTCGGGCGTCGCCTTGTAGATCTTCACCTGGTAGGCGCGCAGGTTGGAGGTGCCGGAGATCGGGTCCTGCGCGTTGCGGTCGATCAGCTGGTTGACCGCGGAGAGCTCAAAGCCGTGGCCGGACTCGTTGATCTCCGGGTACCACCAGGTGTGCTCGAGGTTGACCGTGTTCTGGTCAACGCCGTAGTACAGGTCCGCGACCTCGCGGATCTTGCCCCACTCGGTCTCGATCCACACCCAGTCGCCCTGCTCGATGCCGTACTTCTCGGCCGTGACGGGGTTGATCTCGATGCGGGGCACGGGCCACTGCTCGCGGCACCACGGCAGCTGACGGTGCTCGGAGTGGAAGTACACCGGGATGCGGCGGCCGGTCGTGGCCGTGAGCGGGTACTCCTTGATGCGGTCGCCGTCCTTCGGGCCGTGCGGCGGCTCGGTCCAGCTGGGCAGCCAGAGGTCCTCGCGGTCGGGCATGTAGGACTCGACGACGCAGCTCCAGAGCTCGTGCTTCATCGTCGGGGTGAAGAAGCCGGGCTTCCAGTCGGCGACGCCGGGGATGCCACAGGTGGAGTCCAGACGCGCCCACACCTTGTCGCGGCCGCGGAAGCCACCGGTCTGATAGCGACGGTAGGTGCCCCACATCTCGGGCTCGATCTCCTTGGCCTGCCACCAGCCGTGCTCCTCGAAGGCGCGCACGTAGTCGGCCCAGGTCTCGTACTTCGGGGTGAGCTCGGCGAAGGGCTTGCCCTCCACCTTGTCCTCGATGACCTTGCCGTTCTCGACCTTGTAGTAGTGCTTCATGTACTCGTCGTCGGAGTAGAGCTTGATGGCGTCAGCGAGCTGCCAGTTGATGTCCGGCCACTCGTTGCCCTCCTCGGTGTTCCACGGGACGTTCATGTACTTGAAGACGTCCATGACGATCTCCGGGTCGTAGCGCGCCTCGGCGGGCGGCTCGACGCACTTGACCGTGGCGCCCATGCCGCCGGCGGAACCCTGGGAGGCACGCGGGCTGGAGAGCTCGATCCAGTGGGCGACCGGCAGGATGATGTCGGCGGCGTCCGTGGACGGGGCGTGCCACAGGTTCAGGTCCACGTAGAAGTCCAGGGAGTTCAGCGCGTCCCACGCGTAGGTGGTGTTGCAGGCGCACATGAAGTTGCCGGACTCGTTCCACAGCGCGCGCACGGGGTACGGGTCGCCGGTCAGCATGGCGGTGTACACCGCGTTCATGTCGCACCAGTAGCCCCACCAGTCAAGCAGCGGGAAGTTGGCGATGCCGAGCTGCTTCTCGTTCACCTCGCGGGGAGGCAGGCTGGCGCCGGGCACCCACGCCGAGAAGCCCTGCAGGTCACCGTCGATCGGGACGATCGTCGTGGAGCGGTTGCCGCCGGGAGTGTCGATGTTGCCGGTGATGGCGACGATCGCGTCGCACAGGCGGGCGTTCTGGACGGCGTTGCAGGCGTGCTCGATGGCGAGCATGTACTGGATGCCGCCGTTGCCGTAGCCGCTCTCGGGGTCCAGGCGCGTGGCGTACGCCTTCGCGGCGCCCTCGATCTCCTCGGCGGGGATGCCGGTGATCTCGGCGGCCTTCTCGGGCGTGTAGTCCTGCGTCTTCTCAAACAGGACGTCGTAGACCGGGCGGACGGTGTGCTCCTTGCCGTCCTTCAGCGTGATCTTGAACTCGCCGCGCAGCGACGGGTCGATCGCCGGGTCAAAGGGCAGCAGGTCGGGCAGGTGGCCCTGGATCTGGTTCTTGAGCAGGTTGGCCTGGTTGGCCTCGCGGCCCTCGCGCGCCTTGCGGGAGTCGTAGTTCTCGCCCTCCCAGAAGCCACCGGTGTTGTCGATGACGCCCTCCTGGTCGGCGTTGAACCAGGTGAACTCGCCGTACTGGTGCTCGATGCCCTGCGCCTTGAGCTGCTCCCAGTTGTCGTCATGGACGAGGAACTTGTAGGGGCTGCCGCCCTCCACGAGGTCGCTCTCCTTGAGCAGGTGCGTCTTCACGTCGTAGTAGGTGCCGTCGTTGCGCTGGCACGGGAAGCCACTCGGCTCGATGTCCATGCACACGAGGAAGGGGGCGTTCGTCCACTTCTTGGTGTAGATCTCGTCGATGAGGCCGTTCTCCATGATGACGTTCAGCCACGAGAGCGCTAGGGCGCCGTCGGTGCCGGTGCGCAGGTGCTGCCAGTAGTCGGCCTCCTTGCCGAGGTTGGCCATGCGCGGGTCCACGGAGATGTGCACGTCGGCGCGGCTCGCGACGTCGACCGTGGTGCGGCACGAGTCGTCGTAGTTGGACAGCTCAGACGCGCCGCCCCACTGGACGTAGACGCGCGGGCGGTCGACGGTCTCCATCCACGACATGGAGAACGTGGAGGTCATCTCGGTCGCGAAGTGGCGCGGACCCTTGCAGATCTGCCAGGCCTCGATGTTGTTCGGGGTCTGGAACAGCGTCTTGAGGACGGACTCGCAGTGCATGCACCACACGCGCGAGGTGCCGACCTGCAGGGCGATGGCCTCGCCGCCGTACTGCTGCTGGATCTCGGTCATCTTGTCGCAGACGGTCGAGATGGCCTCGTCCCAGCTGATGCGCTCCCAGCCCGGGTCCTTGTCACCCTTGGGGTTCGTGCGCTTCATGGGGTAGTGCAGGCGATCGGGGTGATACGCGGCCTGGATGGACGACTGCGACTTGGTGCAGCAGTTGCCCATGGACTGGAACGCGCCCTCGTCGCCCTCCACGCGGATGGCGCGGCCGTCCTTCACGATGACCTTGACGCCGCACTCCATCTTGCCGCACGCGCGGCAGCAGGTCTTGACCGTGACCGTGTCGCTCCCGAGGATCTCGGGCGCGGTCTGACCGACGGTCTCGGCGTCAAATGCCAACGCGCGAGGGGCGTTCGCGGCGAACGCCGCGGCTGCCGCGGTAACGGCCGCCGTCTTGACGAAGTCGCGACGCGTGAGATTGAGCAGTCCCATTCCCTCTCCCTTCCTTGGTGCTCCGTTCGTGCTCTCCTTGCCTCCCGGGGCCCCGACGAGCGGGTCCCCGCCCGCATGACCGCGGCCGCGTCGCGGGGCGCGACGCCCCCGTGCGGGGAACTCACGTCGCCCCCGCTCCCACGACGTGCCACGGGCACGCATGACGGTGGCCACGATGCCAGCGCGCGGCCGATCGCACATCGCCGCAAGTTATGGTCAGAGGGCCCGCGGCATCATAAAAGGTTGCAGATTTGCTCATAAGTCGCAGGTAAACGTATGTATGAGCGCCTCGTGA
>CACZRK010000194.1 GCA_902783515.1 uncultured Coriobacteriaceae bacterium
CGACGACGGCGACGTTGCGCGAGCTGGTCCGGCCGTTCGCCGACCGCGAGTGCTTCGTGTGCGGGCCGAGCGGCTTCATGGACGTCGCCGAAGCCGCGCTGCGCGAGCTCGGCCTGCGGAACCTGCGCGTGCGCATGCACGGCGACCTCGCGCGCATCGAGGTGCCCGCCGACGACGTCGCGCGCCTCGCGCAGCCGGGGACCCGCGAGCGCGTCGTGGCGGACATCCGGGCGGCAGGGTTCACGTACGTGACCCTTGACCTGCAGGGCTATCGCACGGGCAGCCTGAACGAGGAGCTCGCGCGGAAGAACGGGGACGTCGAGACAGCCGAGGGCGCGGGGTCGGCCGCGGATGCCGAGACGGCCGAGGGCGTGGGGGCGGGCCAGGCCGCCACGGCGCGATGACGCGGCGGGGCGCCGATGCGGCGGGATCGCGGGCGACGGCCAGGACGCGAGGGAGGGGGTCCCATGCGCTGGCTTGCCACGATGGCGATCATCTTCTTTCTGTATAGCCTCGCCGGCTGGGCGTTCGAGTGCGTGTACTGCTCCGTCTCCGAGCGCCGCTTCATCAACCGCGGATTCTTGAACGGGCCCTACTGCCCCATCTACGGGGCGGGCGGCCTGCTGGGCGCGCTCGCCTTCAGCCCGTCGCTGCTCGGCGCCGCGGCGCCCGCCGTCCTGGGCAGCCCCGCCGTCGTCTTCGTCGCGGGCTCCCTGCTGTGCTGCGCGCTGGAGTACGCGGTCTCGGCGGCGCTGGAGGCGATCTACCACGCTCGGTGGTGGGACTACTCCGAGCGCTTCCTCAACCTGCACGGACGGGTCTGCCTGGCGGGCGGCCTGCTGTTCGGCGCCGCGAGCCTCGCGGTCGTCTACGGCGCGCAGCCCCTGCTCGTCGGCTCGCTCGCAGGCCTGCCCGACGCGCCCGTGATCGCGCTCGGCGTGGCGGTCGGCGTCGTGATGATCGGCGACCTGGTCGTCACGCACGTCGGCCTCCTGGGCTTCCGGCGCAAGGTGGACGCGTACTGCGAGCAGCTCACGCGGCGCGCGCAGGAGGCGTACGCGCAGACGCTCGGCCCCGACACCCCGCTCGCCCAGCGGCTGGCGCAGGCGCGCGAGACCCGGGTCGGCGTGGCGTACGCGCGCCTGCGCGACGCGCTGCCGCCGGTGCCGGGGCCCGTCGCGGTGGAGGACCTGATCGCGTCGTTCGCGAGCGCGCTGAACGCGCAGGAGCGCCGCGTGACGGCGGCGTTCCCGAACCTGCAGGTGCGCGTGACGAGCCTCTCGGCGATCAGGGATCGCGTCGGCGAGCGGATCGACCAGCTCATCCGGCGGTAAGGCGATGGGCGGTAGGCGAAGGGCATGAGGCGGCGGGCGGGACGGGACGACGGGAACGGAAGGGGCAGCGACATGACGCGACGAGCTGCGGCGCAGACGAACGGGGCGGACGGGCCGCATCGCGGCGCGGGCGCGCGCGACGGTGGGCTTGACGCCGCGCTGGAGCGGTTCGGCGCGTACGTGGACGGGCTCATCGACGGCGATCCCGAGCGAGCGCGTGCCTGGCTGCTGCGCTCCTTCCGCGCCGAGCGCCTCAAGGAGGCCGTCGCCCCGGCGCGCGAGGCGCTGCCGAGCTCGCGCCTGGAGAGCCGCCTGTGCCTGGACGCCGTCATCCGGGCGCTCGCCAACCCGAGCGAGGCCGTCCTCACCAGCATCTTCCTGCCAAGCGAGCCCTTCCACGCGATGGGACTGCAACCGCTGATAGCCGAGGCGATCGGCGAGTTCGTCTCCGGGGCGCACGCCGAGGGCGGGTTCGCCGCCGCCGCGGAGGACCGGGGCGTGCCGCAGACGTACTGCTCGTTTCACCGCGTCATGCTCGGCGCCGTCGCGACCGGCGTGATCGCCGCGCCGCCGATGGTCGCCGGCTGCTCGGTCGCCTGCGACGCCAACAACATCAGCTTCGAGTGGATCGCCACGCACCTCGGCGCGGCGCGCTGCTACGTGGACGTCCCCTACGAGCCGAGCGAGGACGCCATCGGCTACGTCGCCGACCAGCTGCGCGAGATGACGGAGATCGCCCAGCAGGCGTACGGCCGCGCGCTCGACCGCGACGCGCTCGTGCAGACGGTCGCACGCAGCCAGCGCACCCTCGCCCTCATGGAGGACTCGCTGCGCCGGCGGCGTGGGCGCGCGCTCGGCACGACGCCGACGCTGGAGATGATGCGCCTGAGCTCGCTCTACATGCTGCTGGGGACACCCGGCGTCGAGGAGGTCGCGACGCGGCTCGCCGACGACCTGGACGCGGCGCCGCGCCATGACGGGCTGAGCCTCATGTGGCTGCACGTGATCCCCTACTACTCGCCCACGCTCCGCGACGTGCTGGCCCCCGGCGGCGGCGTGCAGGTCGTCGCCACGGACATGGCGTACGCGCAGTTCAGGCCGGGCGGGTTCCGCCACGCGCCCGACGAGCCCTACGAGGCGATGGCGGAGCGGCTCGTCTACAACAGCCTGAACGGCCCGGGGCGGCGGCGCATCGCGCGCGCCATCGACGTCGCGCGGGCGACCGGCGCCGACGGGATGGTCGTGTTCAACCACTGGGGGTGCAAGGAGACCGCGGGTCTCTCCCAGCTCGCGAAGCGCGACGCCGAGGCGGCGGGCATCCCGACGCTCGTGCTGGACGGCGACGGCTGCATGCGCGCGAACATGCCCGAGGGGCAGGTCGCGACGCGCGTGAACGCGTTTCTGGAGATGCTGCGCGAGGGACGCACG
>CACZRK010000195.1 GCA_902783515.1 uncultured Coriobacteriaceae bacterium
CCGCGCGCTTCGAGCGCGGCCGCCCGGTCGGCGGTCGTCGCGGTGGGGCGACCGGCGTAGACGGTGAGCGACGCGACGCCGTCGGGCGCGCCGAGCCGCGCGAGCAGGTAGTCGGCCGCCGCCGCCGTGGACGAGCCCAACCCCACGAGCAGGACGTCGCCGAAGCCGCCGCGGGCGCCCGCAGGCGCGGGCGCCCCCTCGGCGCGATCAGTCTGGTCGGACATGCGCTCCTGGCCTCCTTAGACCGTCATGAAGAACAGGGCGAAGCCGATGGCCGCGAACGTCGCCGCGATGATCCAGAAGCGCACGACGACCGTGGTCTCGGCCCACCCCTTCTTCTCAAAGTGGTGGTGCAGCGGCGCCATCAGGAAGACGCGCCGCCCGAAGAAGTGGAAGCTGATGACCTGGATGATGACCGACAGCGCCTCCACGATGAAGATGCCGCCGATCACGAGCGACAGGACCTCGGTCTTCGTGAGCACGGCGAGCGCCGCGAAGCCCGTCCCGAGCGCGAGCGACCCCGTGTCGCCCATGAAGATCTTGGCCGGGTAGCAGTTGAACCAGAGGAAGCCGATGCAGGCGCCGACGCTCGCGAAGGCGAACACCGCGAGCGGCAGGTCGTCGTCCAGGAAGGCGACCATGCCCATGACGCCGATCGTGACGGCCGAGCAGCCGCCGCACAGACCGTCAAGGCCGTCGTTGAGGTTCACGGCGTTGGACAGGCCGGCCATGAGCAGGAAGACGAAGACGACGTAGAGCCACGGGATGCTGATCGCGCGCCCCGCGATCGTGAGCGTCGTCGTCAACACGCCGAGGTCCACCTGCGCGGGGCCGAGCGCCACGACCGGCGAGATGCCGAGCCAGTTGACCGCCAGCAGGCAGAACGCCACGCTGATGGCGCCCTGTCCGATCAGCTTGGCGTGCGGCGTGAGGCCGAGCGAGCGCCGGTGCGCGACCGACTCGAAGTCGTCCAGGAAGCCCAGGGCGGCGGTGAGCACCGTCGCGAACAGGCACAGGGTGAGCGAGGGCGAGAACGGCGAGAAGATCGCGCAGGTCGCGACGACCGCGATGAGCAGGATCACGCCGCCCATCGTGGGCGTGCCCTGCTTCTTCAGGTGGCGCTGCGGTCCGTCGGCGCGAATCTGCTGGCCGATGTGGCGGTAGTGCAGCAGCCTGATCCAGAACGGCATCAGCACGAGCACGATCGCCATGGCGGCTAACACCGACATGAAGACCATGAACGTCGGGAACTGCGTGATCCCACTTAGCATGCCTCGGCACCTCCGCTGGCGAGCACGCCCTCCACGACACGCTCGAGGCCCGTGCAGTGCGACGCGATGACGAGCAGCGCGTCGCCGGGGCGCAGGATCCCCTGGAGCGCGGTCACGGCCGCCTGCGGGTCGTCCACGGCGACGACGGACGCGGGCGCCATGCCCACCGTGACGGCCGCCT
This sequence comes from uncultured Coriobacteriaceae bacterium, assembly GCA_902783515.1. Taxonomy (GTDB): domain Bacteria; phylum Actinomycetota; class Coriobacteriia; order Coriobacteriales; family UMGS124; genus CAIFEU01. The sequence continues at coordinate 1,453 of CACZRK010000195.1, forward strand.
GCGCGAGGTGGCGCGAGGCGGGGCCGACGCACACGAGCACGTCGATCCCCTTGCCGGCCGCATAGCCGCCGATAGCCGCGTGCTGGAGGTCGCCGTCCTCGCCGAGGCCCGCCATGTCGCCAAGGCAGGCGACGCGGCGCGTCGCGGACGTGTCGGCCAGCTGGTCGATCGCGCGGCGCATGGAGTCGGGGTTGGCGTTGTAGGAGTCGTCGATCAGGGTGACGCCGCCCTTGGTGCGCAGCACCTGCTGGTGCATCCTGAAGCCCTCCGCGGCGGCGAGCCCCTCGGCGATGTGCGCCGGGCTGATGCCGACGGCGTCGCCCACGGCAGCGGCGGCGAGCGCGTTCAGCGCGTTGTGACGTCCGGCGATGCGCAGGCTCATGGACGTCGTCGCGCCGCTCGGCAGCGTGACGGTGCCGCGTGCGCGCCCGAGGTCGTCCACGCGCACGTCGGTCGCACGGCAGTCGTCGTCAGCCCGCGTGCCGTACGTCACGACGTCCACGCCGCGCGGGGCCGCGACCTCCGTGCGCATCCAGCCCGTGAAGGCGTCCTCGCCCCACAGGAACACGCGGGAGCGGACGCGGCCGGACTCGGCGGACGGCACCAGGCCGGTGATGATCTCGGACTTCGCGCGCGCGATGTTCTCGCGGCTGCCGAGGTCGCCGATGTGGGCGACGCCCACGTTCGTGATCACGGCCAGGTCGGGGCGCGCGATGCGCGCGAGCGTGGCGATCTCGCCGAGCGCGCTCATGCCCATCTCCACAACCAGCGCCTGCGCGTCGGCCGGGCACGACAGGATCGTGAGCGGGCAGCCGATGAGGTTGTTGTGGTTGCCGGTCGCCGTGTGGGTGCGCAGCTCGGTCGCCAGGACCGCGGCGATCATGTTGCGCGTCGTCGTCTTGCCCGAGCTACCGGTCACGCCCACCACGACCGCGTCCAGCTGGCCGCGCCACCACGAGGCGAGCGCCTGCAGGAAGGCCTCGGCGTCCTGGATCGTGAGCACGACGGCATCGTGCGCGTCGGCGGCGGCGAGCACGTCCGCGTCAGGCGTGCGCGACATGGCGACCGCGGCGGCGCCCGCCTTGATGGCGGCCGTCACGAAGTCATTGCCGTCCACGCGCTCGCCGGGGAACGCGACGAACATGCCGCCCTCGGGAACGCCGCGCGAGTCGATCGCGACGCCCGCGATCTCCCGGTCCTGGGGCCCGGCCACAAGCGTGGCACCCGTTATCTGGCAGATCTCGCGGGCAGACACTCGAATCATACGGTGCTTCCATTCCCTCGTGTCGCCGCGCGGCCCTGCGACCGGCGGCCATGAATGACAATGTTACGACGCGACCACCCAGCATACGCCTTCCGCACCCGTGCGCGCGCGGCGCGAGGCCACGCGCGCCAAACGCACGAGGACGCCGCCGGGCGCCGCCTACTCGCCCACGCCCGGGGTCGGCTCGACGCCGAGCTTCCGCAGCGCCTCGTTCATGATGGCGGCCCACTGCGCGCCGCACGTCAGCTCCTCGTGCTCCATGTCCACGTCGTCGA
>CACZRK010000196.1 GCA_902783515.1 uncultured Coriobacteriaceae bacterium
ACCTTCTTTGCCTGCTCGACGTAGGTGCGCGCGTTCGCGTTCACCTGCTCGCGCGTGAGCTGGGGGCGCGTGGTGTTCTTGCCGGAGGGGTCGCCGATGAGCGCGGTGCCGTCGCCAATGATAAGGGTCACGTGGTGACCGAGGTCCTGGAACTGGCGCATCTTGTGCAGCGGCACGGCGTGGCCGAGGTGCAGGTCGGGAGACGTCGGGTCCACGCCGAGCTTGACGTTGAGCTCTCGACCGCTCTCGAGCTTCTTCTTCAGGTCCTCAAGCGGGACGATGTTCTGGGTGCCAGCCGCGATGACGTGCAGCTGCTCCTCGACAGACATGTTCAACGTCGGTTCCTTTCGCCTCATAGCCTCGTTCAACCTAGCCTCGTCCTGCCGCGGCGCGCCGGAAGCGCCTGACGCGACTTGGGTGCGCCGGCACGTCCGGTCGCCTCCCGGACGCCTTCGTGGTGCGTGCCAGTATAGCGCCGGCCCTCCCCCGCCTTGCGCGCAGGCGGCGGCGGCGCGCGGATGCCCGCCGAAAAAGCGCGATGGGACGAACGGGACGACAGGCATGGCGGCAGGCGGGACAGGGCGCCCACGCACGACGCGACGGGCCGTGGAGCGGCCGCGACGTGGCCGTGCCGCGTCATCGGCGGGCCCTCAACCTTTCTAGCCCCTTGGTGGAGAACGACGCGCGGGGGCGGGACGGCACGTCTCGGGCGCGCGGGGCCGCGATATCATAGACGTTCATCCGATCAGTGGGAGGTCTCATGACCGCACGTACTCGCACGGTGCGCAAGACGGCGAAGCCGCGCATCGGGAAATTCATCATACTCGGTCTCTTCATCTTCCTCGTCGCGCTCATGATCGCGTTCATCCTCGCCGGCTTCTCGCTCGCGCGCTCCTGGCTGCAGGACCTCCCCGACTACACGGACTCCGACGCGTACCTGCTCGCCGAGCCGACGAAGGTCCTGGACGCCGACGGCAACACGATCGCTGAGTTCTACTCGGAAAACCGCACGCCCGTCACGATCGACCAGGTGTCCGACTATGTCATAGAGGGCACGATCGACACCGAGGACATCCGCTTCTACCAGCACAACGGCATCGACCCGCAGGGCATCATGCGCGCCATCGTCGTGCAGATCACGGGCGGCTCCGAGGGCGCGTCCACGATCACGCAGCAGGTCGTCCGCAACACGGTCCTGAAGAACGAGCAGTTCGAGAAGACGCTGAGCCGTAAGGTCCGCGAGGCGTACATCGCCGTGCAGCTTGAGAAGATGTACACCAAGGACGAGATCCTCATGATGTACCTCAACTCCATCTATTATGGCGCCGGCTGCTATGGCATCGAGGCAGCCGCCGAGACGTACTTCGGCAAGACGGCCTCCGAGCTGACGCTCGTGGAGGCGGCCACCCTCGCCGGCCTCCCCCAGTCGCCGACGAGCTACGACCCGACGCTGCACCCCGACCGCGCGCTCGAGCGCCGCAACACGGTGCTCGCGCACATGCTGTCCGCGGGTGACATCACGCAGGAGCAGTACGACGACGCCATCGCGACCCCGCTGGAGATCCACTACACGCCCCGTGAGAGCTCCGGCGCCTACCAGTACCCGTACTTCGTGGACTACGTGAAGTCGCAGCTGCTGCAGACGTTCTCCTCCGACGTCATCTTCAAGGGCGGCCTGACCGTCAAGACGACCATCGACCCGGCGATCCAGGCGGCAGCCGAGCAGGCCGTGAACAGCGTCATCGGCATCGCGACCGACGACCTTGAGGCGGCGCTCGTCTGCATCGACAACTCGAACGGCTTCATACGCGCCATGATCGGCGGATGGGACTACAACACCGACCAGTTCAACCTCGCGACGCAGGCAAAGCGTCAGCCCGGGTCCTCGTTCAAGACGTTCACGCTCACGGCCGCCATCCAGGAGGGCATGAACCCCGACATCCTCGTGAACTGCAACTCGGGCGTCCAGGTGGGCGACTGGACCGTGAACAACATCAACAACGAGAACTGGGGCATCCAGACGCTGCGCCAGGCCATGTACTGGTCGTCCAACACGGCGTTCGCGCTCGTGATCCACGAGATCGGCCCGGCGACGGTCATCGCCACGGCGCACGCCATGGGCATCACGAGCGACCTGGAGGAGTATGACTCGCTGACCTTGGGCGTCGACGGCTGCTCGGTCCTGGAGATGGCGTCAGGCTACAGCACGCTCGCGACGGGCGGCATCCACTACGAGCCCGCGGCGATCTCCGAGGTCGACGATCGCAACGGCAACCCGGTCTTCGTCGCCGACACCACCGGCACGCAGGCGGTCACGCCCGAGGTCGCCGGCGCCGTCACGAACGTCCTGGAGGGCGTCGTGGGCGACCCGACCGCCACGGGCACCGAGGCGCAGCTGACCGTCGACCAGCCCGTGGCCGGCAAGACGGGCACCACGGACAGCAACCGCGACCTGTGGTTCGTCGGCTACACGCCCCAGTACTCCGCGGCCGTCTGGTGCGGCTACCGCACGGAGCGCTCCATCACCTACCTCGGCGCCTCCGGCAGCACGCACACCCTGCCGAGCCCGATCTTCTCGCGCTTCATGAGCGCCGTGCTTGAGGGCAAGCCCCGTCAGGAGTTCCCGCAGGCAGATAGCCCCGTCTACAAGGACAACAGCTCCTGGAGCATCTCCTATGGAACGGGCTCCTCGGCGTCGTTCAACGCGAGCAGCACGCCCACGACCGAGACGACGCTGAGCACGGACCAGACGGGCGCCACGAGCGCGCAGTCGTCGCAGCAGTCGACCTCGTCTGGCCAGACCTCCACTCAGTCCACGACGACGGCACCCGCGCCCTCGACTGGAACGACGTCGGAAGGCAGCGGCGGGAGCACGGGCGGCAGTGACTCCACGCCTCCCGCCGAGACCACGACCGAGACGGGCGGCGGCACGGGCGGCGGCACGACCGACGCGGGAACCGGTGGTAGTGGTGGCAGCGGCGGCGCGACTGACGCGGGCACCGGAGGCGGCGCAACCGACGCGGGCGTCACCGAGACCCCCGCAACCGCGTAGGGACCTTCGGCACACGAAAGTGGCCGGGCTGGACAATACGCCAGCCCGGCCTTTTTCATGCGCGGATGCCTAGGAGTACGCGAAGGCGCCCATCAGCACACGCGTGCTTGGCGACGCGTGCCCCCTCTGATGCACGCGCGCCGCCCCCCGTCTTCTCGCGGAGGGCGGCGCGCATCGGCGTCATCCGTGTCGTCGCGCGTCATCGAGCGCCGCGCGTCGCGCATCCCGACCTACTCGATCGTGACCGGGTCCCACGCCGCGTCGCGTGCGTAGTCGGCACGCGCGCGCTCGAGCTGCGCGCGCACGGCATCATGACCAGTGCCGCCCTCGGTGTTGCGACGCGCCACGATCGCGTCGATGTTCATCGCGTCGGCGGCGGTGTCGTCAAACAGGTCGGAGAACTGGCGCAGCTCGTCGGTCGAGAGCGACTGCAGCGTGCGACCCTGCTTCTCGCAGGCAAGCACGATGTGGCCGACGACCTCGTGCGCCTTGCGGAACGGCAGCCCCTTCCCCACCAGGTAGTCGGCGAGGTCGGTCGCCGCCATGAAGCCGCCGTGGCTCCCGGCGCGCATGCGGTCGGCGTGCACGTGCATCGTCGCGATCATGCCGGTCGCGACGCGCAGGGTGTCGCTGAGCGTGTCGACGGCGTCGTACACGCACTCCTTGTCCTCCTGCAGGTCCTTGTCATAGGCGAGCGGCAGGCCCTTGAGCATCGTGAGCATCCCCATCAGGTCGCCGTAGACGCGGCCCGTCTTGCCGCGGGTCAACTCGGCGAAGTCGGGGTTCTTCTTCTGCGGCATGATCGACGACCCCGTGGAGTACGTGTCGTCCATCGTCACGAAGCCGAACTCGTCGGTCGACCACAGGATGAGCTCCTCGCACAGGCGCGAGAGGTGCATCTGCGCCATGGCGCACGCGTACAGCAGGTCGCAGAAGAAGTCGCGGTCGCTCACCGCGTCCAGCGAGTTCGGCGTGACCGTCGGGAACCCCAGCTCCTCTGCGGTCATGCGGCGGTCCAGCGGGTACGTCGTGCCGGCGAGCGCGGCCGAGCCGAGCGGGCACTCGTCGGCGGCCTCGTAGGCGTCGCGCAGGCGCGCGCAGTCGCGCGTGAACATCCAGTAGTACGCCAGCATGTGGTGCGAGAACAGCACCGGCTGCGCCTTCTGCATGTGGGTGTAGCCGGGCATCACGACGCCGAAGTCGTCCGTCGCGCGCGTGATCAGCTCCTTGCGCAGCGCCATCGCGTCGGCGTGCAGCCTGGCGGCGAGGTTGCGCGCGACGAGGCGGTCGTCAAGCGCGACCTGGTCGTTGCGGGACCGCCCCGTGTGCAGCCGGCCGCCCGCCGCGCCGATGCGCTCGGTCAGCGCACGCTCGACGGACATGTGGATGTCCTCGTCGTTCACGTCAAACGAGAAGGTGCCTGCCTTGATGTCCGCGGCGACGGCGTCCAAGCCTGCTCGGATGGCGTCGGCGTCCTCCTGCGAGATCACGCCCACCTTCGCGAGCATGCGCGCGTGCGCCTTGGAGCCCGCGATATCCTCGGCCCACATGCGCTTGTCAACGGGCAGCGAGGCGCCGTACCGCTGCAGGAACGCCGTCGGATGCCCCTCAAAGCGCCCGCCCCACAGCGCCGTGTTGCCCGCCGTGGCGGCGTCGCCCCTGCCCTCGCTCGTGCTCGTCTCGTCCTGCACTGGGTTCCCCTCTCATGCCATACGGCCCGACCGGGCCACCGCGCGATCGCGGTGCCCGACCGGGCCGCCCATTCGCCGTCTGTTGTCACGCCCCGCCGCCGATCGCGCGGGACGTCGCCGCGACACGCCCGCTCTCGCGCCTATGCGCGCTTGCCCTGACGCCGCGAGCCGCGCAAGCCCGCGCGTGCGGTGGTGTCGGGCAGGCTCGCCTTGTACGCACGCCACTGCCCGAAGTACACCACGAGCAGGATCACGAGCAGCACCACGCACACCGGGATCGCGAGAAGCATCAGCGTGTGCCACACGGCCGTCATGCTGGACCCCATCGCTAGATGCGCCCCTCGGTGCCGGTCGCCAGGCGCTGGGTCGCCCAGACGCGCGTCGGCAGCCCCCACTGGTAGATGAAGCCGGCGGCGGAGTTGCGGTCAAACGTGTCGCCCTCGTCGTAGGTGGCGATGGACTTGTCATACAGCGAGTACGCGCTGCGGCGGCCGGTGACGGTGCAGGTCCCCTTCCAGAAGCGCAGGCGGATCTCGCCGGTGAGCAGCCCCTGCGTGCTCGCGAAGAAGGCGTCCAGCGCCTGCTTGAGCGGCGAGAACCACAGGCCGTCGTAGACGAGCTCGCTCCACTTGTGCTCAAGGTTGAGCTTGTAGTGGAGCAGGTCGCGCTCAAGGCACAGGTCCTCCAGCGCCTTGTGCGCCTCGATGAGGGCGAGGCCGCCGGGCAGCTCGTAGCACTCGCGCGACTTGATGCCGACGAGGCGGTTCTCGATCTGGTCCAGGCGGCCGTAGCCGTTGCGGCCCGCGATGACGTTCAGCGCCTCGATGACGTCCAGGAAGCTCTTGCGCTCGCCGTCCAGCGAGCACGGGACGCCGGCCTCAAAGCCGACGACGACGGTCTCGGGCTCGTCGGGCGCGTCCGCGACGTCCGCGGTCGTCTTCCAGATGTCCGCCGGCGGCTCGTTCCACGGGTCCTCCAGCACGCCGCACTCGATGGCGCGCCCCCAGAGGTTGTCGTCAATGGAGTACGGGTTCTTCTTGGTGGCGCCGACCTCGATGCCGTTGGCCTGCGCGTAGGCGATCTCCTGCGGGCGCGTGAGCAGGTCCCACTCGCGGACGGGCGCGAGCACCTGGATCGTCGGGTCGAGCGTCTGGACGCCGACCTCAAAGCGCACCTGGTCGTTGCCCTTGCCCGTGCAGCCGTGCGCGACGTAGGCGGCGCCGTACTGGTGGGCGACCTCAACGAGGTGCTTCACGATGACGGGGCGCGAGAGCGCGGACAGCAGCGGGTACTTGTTCTCGTACAGGCCGTTCGCCGCGAGCTCCTTGGTCAGGAAGTCGTTGGCGAACTCCTCGCGCACGTCGGCGACGAGGGACTCGATCGCGCCGGACGCCAGCGCCTTCTTGCGGATGGCCTCCAGGTCGTCGGTCTCCTGGCCGACGTTGACGCACAGCGTGATGACGTCCAGGTTCTTCTCGGTCATCAGCCACTTGATGCAGCAGGACGTGTCAAGTCCGCCAGAGTACGCGAGGACTACCTTCTCACGAGCCATCGTCTTCTCCTCCCGGGACGCGTCGCGTCCCCGCTTGGGCGCCCTGTGGCGCCTCCGTTGGTCAGTTCGGTCACACCGATACCGCTCTCACGCCTGTCATGCTGCCGCGCGCTCATTGAGCCGCGCGCCTGACGCGGCGTGCGCATCTGCCACACGCGCACTGTACACGCACGCGCCGGGCAGGTCGCGCGCAATCACTCCCCTGACGACAGACGTCGCACCATGCCCTCAAACGAGGCGCCGCGCTCGTCGTCCGACGCGATCACCAGGATCGTGTCGTCGCCGGCCACCGAGCCGAGGATGCCCGGCAGCCCCGCCGTGTCCAGCGCGGCTGCGACGCCCTGCGCGGCGCCGCTCATCGCATGGATGACCACGAGGTTCCCCGCGCGGCTCACGTCGACGACCATGTCATGCACCATGCGCTGCAGGCGCAGGTCCTCGGGCAGGACGTAGGTGCCCTCCGGGAGCTTCTGCAGCCCCATCTCGGTGATGTCGCGCGAGACGGTCGCCTGCGTGCACTCGAACCCCCGCGCGCGCAGCTCCTCCACCAGCGAGCGCTGCGTGCGGACGCTGCTCTCGCGCACGATGTCACGGATGACGCCCTGTCGGTCGGATCGCTTCTTGATCATGTGTCTTCCGGGCCTCCGTTCGCCTCACGCGCCTGGCGCCGCGTCGTCCTCGCCTGCCGCACCCGTCCGCGTCACCGCCCGCGCAGCACGCGCTCAACGGCTGCGCCGGGGGCGGGCACGCCCATGAGCAGCGACATGACGGCCTTCTGCGCGTGCAGGCGGTTGCCGGCCTCGTCGTAGATGACCGACTGCGGCCCGTCGATGACGGCAGGCACGACCTCCTCGCCGCGATGCGCCGGCAGGCAGTGCATGAAGAGCGCGTCGGGCGCGGCATGGGCCATGAGCTCGGGCGTCACGCAGAACCCCTGGAACGCGGCGACGCGCGCGTCGTGCTCGGCCTCGTCGCCCATGCTCGTCCACGTGTCGGTGAACACCACGTCGGCGTCGGTCACGGCGGCGACGGGGTCGTCGCACACGGTGATCCGCGCGCCGGTGCCCTCGCGCAGGGCCGCGGCGCGGCACTCCTCCACGAGCTCGGGCGCGACCTGGTAGCCTGCCGGCGAGGCGACGCGGACGTCCATGCCCATGAGGGCGCCGCCCTCCAGGTAGGTGTTCGCCATGTTGTTGCCGTCGCCGACGTAGGCGATCCGCAGGCCCCTCAGCGCCTTGCCGTGCTCCTGGATGGGCAGGAAGTCGGCGAGGATCTGGCAGGGGTGGAACGCGTCCGTGAGCGCGTTGATCACCGGCACGTCCGCCCACTTCGCAAGCTCCTCGATCTTCGCCTGCGCGAAGGTGCGCAGCACGATCGCGTCCACGAAGTGGTTCAGGATGCATCCCGTGTCCTTGACGGGCTCGCCGCGCGAGAAGGCGGAGTGGTCGTCCGCCATCACGAGCGGGTGCGCGCCGAGGCGCGCGGCGCCGATCTCAAACGAGGAGCGCGTGCGGAACGAGGGCTTCTCGAGGATGATCGCGACGGCGGTGCCGGCGAGCGGCGCCTCGTGGTTGCCTGCGGCCCACGCCGCCTTCTGCTCGACGGCCGTCTCGATGACGAGGCGCATCTCGTCCGCGCTCAGGTCGAGCAGGCGCAGGAGGTCACGCCCCGCGAGGGACGTCGCCAGCGAAGAGCTCTCTTGGGTCATCTGCGCTCCTTCTGATGGACTGACTGAACGTGCACCAGCATAGCGCCCGCATCTGACCCTACATGCGCGATCATCGTCAATTGCGGCATAGTTCATCCAATATTCATGCATATTCGCACTAATCTTATACGGAATGAACGCCGCACGCCTCGCACGGGCGCCCTACCACCGCGGAAGCGCGCGACGAGGCTCGATCCCGCGACGGCGCCGGCGCAGCGCGAGGCAGGTCGCGACCGCGAGCGCGACGCCGATCGCCGAGAGGATGGCCGCCTTGCGCAGATGCGGCGTGTGGTACGTCAGCACGACCTCGTGCGTGCCTGCCGGGATGTCGACGGACATGAACCCGAGGTCGGCGAGGTGGACCTCCGCAGGCTCGCCGTCGACCGTCGCCGACCAGCCGTCCGAGTGCGCCACGCTCCAGAAGACCTGCGCGTCGGTGTCGGAGGTGGCGGTGCAGGACAGGCGGTTCGTCCCGATGGAGATGTCCGTCGCGGCGGCGGCCTTCAGGTCGTCGACCTCCTGGCTGAACCCGTCCATCGGCTGCGCATAGACGCCGAACGAGTCAAAGGCGTACTCGCCGGCCTGGTTGAAGCGCAGCGTGATCGTGGTCGTGCCGTCCTTGGAGTACCCGGCGTTGCACAGCCAGTCATGCTTGTCGCCGTATAGGTGGTCCCTCTCGTTGAGCTGGTAGATCGTGCCCGTCACCGTGCCCTGCGCGTTCAGGACGGAGACCGTGCCGTTGGTGCACTGCAGGCGGAACGGCTCGGCGACGCGCGTCCTCATGCGCTGGATGAAGCCCAGCGCAGACCACTCGGCGTCGGTGTAGCGCGCGCGCGTCGGGATGTCGTGGTAGGTGAGGCCGGTGACGGACAGGTACGTCTCGGCGTCGGCGACCGAGTCGAACGTGAGGGTCACGGTCGCGCCGTCCCGACGGACGATGAACGAGCCGTCGGACGCCTCCACGCCGTCGCCCGGCGTGACCTTCACGTCAAGCGCCTGCGAGTTCGTGACGATCTCGTCGGAGGCGTCCTGCAGCGACGCCCCCTCCGCGTCGTCGTCGAGCACGATCGTCTGCAACAGCGCGTTCTGGCGGTCGATCATCGGCAGCGCCAGGTACTCGTCGCGCGTGATGTAATCGTCGCTCACGAACGCGAGCGGGGCGACCTCGTCCGTCTCGTACAGCGATGCGTTCCCCCAGGTCATGGCACCCGTGGCGATCGGGTCCGTCGTGTCAAACTGATACGGGGCGAGCAGGCGCTCGTTGTCGTAGACGTAGTAGTACTTCACCCCGAGCAGCGCGTCCAGCATGCTGCGGGAGTTCAGCGCACCATAGCGGAAGTTCAGGCCCTCGTTGTCCACGATGCCGAGGCTCGTGTAGAAGTCGTCGATGCTCTGGTTGTAGATGCTGTTGTAGAAGTCGGGCGCCATGTGACCGGTGATGAGGTTGGAGTTGTGGATGCCCACGCCGTCAATGCTCGGGCGGTCCACGCGATAGGCGTCGTCGTAGCCGCCGTTCTGCGCGGCCTGGTCGATCAGGGCGGCCGCGTTGCCCGTCACGTGAAACTGATCGGACTTGCCGACACCCATGAGCGTGGATGCCTTGCTGCCAAAGTACGGCGAGAGGCACAGATAGAACGTGAGCACACCCGAGACGGCGACCAGGCAGCCGAGCGCCATGAGCAGCCGCTCGCGGCGCCAGTTCCGCGCGCAAAGCACGAGCGCGAGCATGAGCAGCAGCACGGCGTAGGCCATGTAGAACGTCACCGATCGGCCCGGCAGCGGCAGGAGCGTGACGACGACGCCGTACGCGATGACGCAGCCCGTCACGACCCGGCGCTCACGGGCGCTCATCGCCATGACCTCGGGCAGCATGCGCACGATGACGAAGGCGACCCACAGGCTGTACGCCCACGACCAGCGGTCCGCCGGGTACTGGAAGCCGTTCATGACGCGCCCGAAGGTCGGCAACAGCATCATGGCGGTCAGCGCGAGGAATCCGAAGAACAGGCCCTTGTGCCTGCGCCAGCGGCACGCCAGCAGCACGAGCGCGATCGGCGCGACGGCGTTGAAGCCCGTGTAGGAGTCGGCGCCCATGTAGGCGTAGGTGATGAACCCGGTGAGGAACCACTGGTAGTAGTACGGCTCGTACAGCAGGCTCTGGTCGCGCGCCACGTCCAGGCGCTGGTCGCTGAGCAGGGACGCAACCTGCGGGAGGAGCAGGATGCACGAAATGAGCAGCGCGACGAGGACCAGCCCCACGAAGGCGCCCACCCACCCGAGCAGGCGCAGCGCCCTGCCATGCGCGCCGCGACCCTTGTCCACCACGGCGAAGAAGCGCACCAGGCAGTAGAGCGCGAGCAGAATGCACATCATGTAGGCATCGTAGAACGAGCTCAGGAAGCTCCACCCCATCACCACGAGGAACATCGCGGGGCTCTCGTGGTCAAAGACCTTGTCCGCCGCGAGCAGCAGCAGCGGGAAGACGAGGATGTCGGGCAAAAAGCTCGGCTGGCTGAACATGATGAGCACGTTTCCGGCAAAGACGTAGCACACCGCCCCGATGAGCGCGTGGGAGCGCGCCGCGCCGTTGCGCACGACCCACCAGGCGAAGGCGAGCCCGGCGCAGTAGACGTTGAGCAGCATCATGAGCTCCGCCGCGTACTCGGCGAAGCGCAGCGGCACGATCGCCGACACGAAGTAGAACGGGTTGACGAACGTGCTCGCGAAGGACTGCAGGACGCCGACGCCGTAGCCGTTGTCCATCGTCCACATCGGCACCTCAAACGTGTGCGTCACGAAGACGTTGGACGCGAGCTCGCGCAGCCACTGCCCGGTGTACACGAACCAGACGTACTGCTGGTACAGGCCGTCAACCTGCCAGAAGAAGGACTTGCCCGACGCCAGGACGCACCCGATGACCGGGACCCACGCCAGGGCGAAGACGACGAGGAACACGAGCGCGAAGCCGCGTCGCGTGCGCATCGCGCGCGACGCCCACGCGCCCGCGCGGTCCACGAGGCGCGCCAGCCGGCCGTCGGCGCATGC
>CACZRK010000197.1 GCA_902783515.1 uncultured Coriobacteriaceae bacterium
ATAAATGACAGGGCGTCGACCTTCTCGCCGGCGAGCAGGATGTCCAGGCGCACGAGGTCGCCCGGCTGGTACCCGCTGAACTCGTAGTCGAGCGAGGCGTAGCCGCGCGTGCGGCTCTTGAGCTGGTCAAAGTAGTCCATGATGAGCTCGGACAGGGGCATGGACCAGTGCATCTCCACGTTCGTCGGGCTCAGGTACACCATGTTCTGGAACGTGCCGCGATGCTCGATCGTGAGGTCCATGACCGCGCCGACGTAATCCGGAGGCACGAGGACCTTCACGGCGAGATAGGGCTCCTCGATGCGGTCCATGCCGGCCGGGTCGGGCATCTCCTGCGGAGAGTCGATGGTGAGCTCGCGCCCGCCGTGCAGGTAGGCGTGGTACTCCACCGAGGGGGCGGTGGCGATCAGGTCAAGGCCGAACTCGCGCTCCAGGCGCTCCTTGACGACCTCCATGTGGAGCAGGCCGAGGAAGCCCGTGCGGAATCCGAAGCCGAGCGCGACGGACGTCTCGGGCGTGTACACGATGGCGGGGTCGTTCAGCGAGAGCTTGTCCAAGGCGTCGCGCAGGTTCTCGAAGTCCTCCGTATCGATCGGGAACAGGCCGGTGAACACCATGGGCTTGACCTCGCGGTAGCCAGGGAGCGGCTCGGCGGCGGGCGTGCGGTCGCTCGTGACCGTGTCGCCGACGCGGATCTGCAGCGGGTCCTTGATGCCCGTCACGAGGTATCCGACCTCACCGACGCCCAGGTCGTGGAGCGGCGTGTTCGCGGGTCGGCGGACACCGACCTCCTCGACCTCGATCGAGAGGCCCGTCGCCATGAACCTGATGCGATCCCCCGTGCGGATGCACCCGTCCACGACCCTGATCAGGGCGACGACCCCGCGGTATGCGTCAAAGTACGAGTCAAAGATGAGCGCCTTGAGCGGCGCGTCGGGATCGCCCGTCGGCGCCGGGATGTCGCGCACGATCGTCTCGAGAAGGTCGTGGATGCCCACGCCCGTCTTGCCCGAGACCATGCACGCGTCGTCACAGGGGATCGCGAGGCCCTCCTCGATCTCCCCCTTCACGCGCTCGACGTCGGCGGACGGCAGGTCGATCTTGTTGATCGCCGGCACGATCTCCAGGTTCGCGTTCATCGCGAGCAGCGCGTTGGAGACCGTCTGCGCCTCGACGCCCTGGGTCGCGTCCACGACGAGCACCGCGCCGTCGCATGCCGCGAGCGACCGTGAGACCTCGTAGGAGAAGTCCACGTGCCCGGGGGTGTCGATGAGGTTGAACTGGTATTCCTCGCCGTCGTCGGCGTGATACATGACGCGCACGGCCTGGCTCTTGATGGTGATGCCGCGCTCTCGCTCGATGTCCATGGAGTCAAGGAGCTGGTTCTCCATGTCGCGCTCCGCCACGGTGTGCGTCTGCTCGAGGATGCGATCCGCGATCGTCGACTTGCCGTGGTCGATGTGGGCGATTATGGAGAAGTTCCTGATGTGTGAAGGCGTGTCTGTAGGCATGCCATAATCATACCGCACCCCGCAGCCCGCGCCATCACGCGTGTGCGTATGTTGACAAGATGCGCAGACTCGCCATCATCATGGTGGATCAGACAGCATGCGTGGTATACTGTCGGAGTTTGGATACGCAGGACGCGCGGGCACCCCTCGACGGAAGCTGCGCACGGTGCCTGCGAGGACACGTAGTTTGAGTGTGTGAAGGGAATTTCAGTGGCGAACATCAAGTCTCAGATCAAGCGCAACAAGCAGAACGAGAAGGCTCGCATTCGCAACAAGGCCATCCGTTCCGAGCTCAAGACCGCCGTCAAGCGCGTCCAGGCCGCCGTCGCCGCGGGCGACGCCGAGCTGGCGCAGGCCGAGGTCCGCAAGTGCTACAAGCTGCTCGACAAGGCTGCCGCCAAGGGCGTCATCCACAAGAACCAGGCTGCCAACCGCAAGTCCGGCGTGAGCAAGCTCGCCAACAAGGCTGCCTAGTCGCTCGCACCATCATCGCGCGTCTCGGGAGGGGACATGACTACGCGTCGTGTCCCCTCCCTTTTTTGCGCGCGAACCTTCGCGGGACGCCTGGCGCTTCGCCGCCTAGGCGAGTTACGCCGCGTCCCGGGAGCAGAGCCGCAGGACCCAGCGCTGCATCGTGAGCGTCTTGTCGGCCCCGGACTTCAGCGCGGCCTCGCAGGCGCAGCCGGTGCGCAGGCCGTCTACGAGCTCCGCCATCGTGAAGAGGCGCGCGTACTCCGGGAGCTTCTTGACCTGCCAGTCCTGCTGGCCGAGCTCGCGGGCGAGCGCCTGGCCGAGGCCGGGGGTCCCGCGCTCGGCGAGCGACTTTGCCGTGATGATCTCGCGGATGCGCCGGAGGATGATCGTGTACAGCCCGAGGTAGTCGCTTGGCGAGATGAGGCTCATGAGGCGGATCGCCTCACGCGCGTCGCGTCGCGAGACGGCGTTGACGACGTCCCACTGGTTGACCTTCGCGATGCGCGCGACGTTCTCGCGCACGTCCTGCGCCGTGATCATCCCGCGATCGCCCGTCACGACGGCAAGCTTGCCGATCTCGGCGTCCAGCATCGTCATGGACTCGCCGACGAGCTGGACGAGGAGCTCCGCCGCGTCTTCGGACATCACCTTGCCGCGGTCGCGCGCCAGGCTCACGACGCGATCCGGGAGCCGCCAGCGCTTCAGCGTCGCGCAGTCGACGATCGCCTTGTCGCCGAGCCTCGCCGTCGCCTTG
>CACZRK010000198.1 GCA_902783515.1 uncultured Coriobacteriaceae bacterium
CGCACGTTCACGAGCTGCTGCGGGTAGAGCGTGACGGGGCGCGTGAGCTCGGAGAGGGTCTCGCGCTCGGCGCGCAGCACCTCCATGACGCGCAGGCTCGTCATGATGCCGTCGCCGGTCTTCTCGAGGTCGGCGAAGATGATGTGGCCGGACTGCTCGCCGCCCAGCGTGTAGCCGTGCTCGCGCATGCAGGCGTAGACGTTCTTGTCGCCGACGGCCGTCTTCTCGTAGGCGATGCCGGCCTCGTCGAACGCCCGGTAGACGCCGAAGTTGCTCATGACCGTGTTCACGACGGTGTTCTTGGCCAGGCGGCCGTGCTTGGCCATGTAGGTGCCGCAGACGTACATGATGAGGTCGCCGTCCACCACGTGGCCGCGTTCGTCCACGGCGATGCAGCGGTCGGCGTCGCCGTCATAGGCGAACCCGACGTCAAGGCCGTTGCGCACGACGAAGTCCTGCAGGCGCTGGATGTGGGTGCTGCCGCAGTCGACGTTGATGTTGAAGCCGCTCGGCGCGTTGCTCATCACGTGGGTCTCGGCGCCCATCGCGTCAAAGACGGGGCGGGCGACGGAGGACGCCGCGCCGTTCGCGCAGTCCAGGCCGACCTTCACGCCCTGCATGGAGAAGCCGCACGAGGCGGTGAGGTAGGCGATATAGCGGTTGCGGCCCTGCATGTAGTCCACGACGCAGCCGATGGCGTCGCCGGTCGCGAGCGGGATCTGGAACTCGCCGTCTATGTAGGCCTCCACGCGCTCCAGCACGTCCTCGTCCATCTTGTAGCCATCGGCGTTCACGAGCTTGATGCCGTTGTCGTCGTAGGGGTTGTGGCTGGCCGTGACCATGATGCCGCAGTCAAAGCCCCCGTCGGTCACCTCGTGGCACAGGCCGGGCGTGGGGATGACGTGCAGCGTGTAGGCGTCGGCACCCGACGACACCAGGCCCGAGACGAGCGCGCTCTCAAACATGTAGCTGGAGCGGCGCGTGTCCTTGCCGAGGATGACGCGGGCCTTGCGCCCCTCGCGCGCCCCGTAGTACCAGCCGATGAAGCGGCCGATCTTGAACGCGTGCTCCACGTTCAGGCCCTCGTTCGCCTTGCCCCTGAAGCCGTCGGTCCCGAAGTACTTCATAGTTGAGCCATCCAATCGTTCGGCTGACCGGGGCCGCGCAGGTGGTTGGGCCCAGGCCGCGCGTGGTGAGCATGCGAGTGCGTGCGCCGTCGATACGTTCCCCGGCATGCGGCCGGGTCCGCGCGTCACGACGGCTCGCACGCCCGCGTCGGCGGGTAAACCGGACAATTTTCCGTCACCGCGCATGGCGTGGCAACCCGCGGCGGGCGAGATCGCGGCGAGAGGCCGGAAGAAGCCATGGATCGGACACGAACGGAGGCGGACGCCGACGCCAGGCGCCCGCTAGCGCAGCTCCGCCACGTCCGCCCCCTCGATCACAAGATTGGTCGCGTAGAACGCCGTCAGCGCGTCGATGCCGTAGGCGGTGTCCTTCGCCCCGCACGTCTCCCAGGAGGAGTGCATCGCGAGCTGCGGCAGCCCGATGTCCACGCAGTGCACGCTGACCTGCGTGTTGGAGAGGTTGCCCAGCGTGGAGCCGCCGCGCATGTCGCTGCGGTTCGCGAAGGCCTGCACCGGCACCCCGGCGCGGCGGCACACGCCCGTGAACAGCGCGCGGCTGAAGGCGTCCGTCGTGTACAGCTGGTTGGCCGCCTCCTTGACCACGACGCCCCCGTTCAGGCGCGCGTGGTTCGTCTCGTCGGAGACGTCGGGGCGGTTCGGGTGGATCGCGTGCGCGTTGTCGCAGCTCACCATCATCGAGCGCGCCACGGCGCGATAGTAGTCCTCCGCCGTCCGGCCCAGCGCGGCGTTCAGGCGCGCGAGCGTGTCGTGCAGCAGCGTGGACATGGCGCCCTGCTTGGTGTTGGAGCCGACCTCCTCGTTGTCAAAGCACGCGTACACGCTCACGTCGTGCGGGTTGTCCGCGGCGAGGAACGCCCTGAGCGCGGCGAACGCACAC
>CACZRK010000199.1 GCA_902783515.1 uncultured Coriobacteriaceae bacterium
CCGTGGGGCCGAACCCCACGAACGAGACGACGTAGTGGTCCTTGGAGTACGTGCCGGTGCTCGAATCATACCGCTCGGCGGTGCCCGTCTTCGCGGAGAGGTTGTAGCCGGGGATCTTGCCCGTGTACGCGTAGCCGTTCACGACGACGCTGTTCATCATCCACGCCACGTCGTCCGCCGTCGAGGTGGAGATCACGCGGCTCCCCTCCCCGTAGTCGACGTCCTCGCCGCCCGCGGACAGCAGGAAGTGCGGCGTCGTGAGCACGCCCTGGTTGGCGATCGCGGCGATGGCGCGGCACAGCTCCAGCGGTGAGACGGCGATGGACTGCCCGAACGTCATGGCCTCCCACGCGCCGTCAAACTCCTCGTAGGTGCGCACGTGCGGGATGTCCTCGTAGGGGTAGTCCACGCCGGTCGCATGGCCGATCTGGTAGCGCTCAAGGTACTCGGAGAACTTCTCCGGCCCCACCTGCTCCAGGCACAGGACCGTGCCGACGTTGCTGGAGCGCTCCAGGGCGTTCGTGATGGTCATGTCCATCTCGTACTGGCGCCCGTCGGCGTCGCTCACCCAGTCGTCGCCGACCTTGACCTTGGCGGGCGCCCAGTAGCTCGTCGTGGGCGTCGCGATCCCCAGGTCGATCGCCATCGAGAAGGACAGGGGCTTGAACACCGAGCCCGGCTCGTACGAGCTCGTGATCGGCTTGAGGCTGAGGGCGTCCACGTTGTCCAGGTGGTTGGGGTCGAACGTCGGCGTGGAGGCGCACGCGAGGATCTCGCCCGTCTCGGGCTGGATGACGACGGCGCAGGCGTCGCCGCTCTTCCACTCGCTCACGACCTGCGCGAGCGTCTCCTGCGCGACGCGCTGGATGTCAACGTCAAGGGAGATGCGCACGTCGGCGCCGTCGGTCGGCGCCTCGTACTCGCTCTGGCCGCCCACGATGAGCCCGCCCGTGTTCGCGAGCTCGCGGACGCTGGCGCCGTCCTCGCCGGTGAGCACCGAGTCGTACTGCAGCTCAAGGCCGGAGGCGGGCACGCCGTCGGAGCGCAGGCAGCCGATCACGCTGCAGCCGACCTCCTTCAGCGGGTACACGCGCTGGTAGACGCTGCGGTAGTACAGCCCCTGGTACCCGAGGCTCTGCAGGTCGGCGGCGGCGTCCACGTCGGCGGCCGGCAGGATCGTGACGCCGCGGGAGTTCGTGGCGGTGAGGTCGGAGACGTACTCCTCGTACGACCCGCCAAAGCGCCGGTAGATCGCCTCGGCGATCTCGCCCACCTGCTCGGGGCGCACGAGCGTCGGGTCGCACTGGACGCTGGTGCGCGCGACGCTCTGCGCGAGCACGACGCCGTTGCGGTCGTAGATCGCGCCGCGGCGGTACGGCAGCGTCTGGTTGGCGGTGCGCTCCTCCTTCGCGAGCGAGGCGAGCTCGCCGGAGCGCACGGTCTGCCAGTAGCCGGTGCGCAGCAGCAGCGCGCCCAGGCCCGCGAACATCATGCCCTCAAAGAGCCCGGCGCGCGTGACCTTGCGGGAGAGCGGACCTCCGGACGCCCTCCCGCCGGCGCGCTCGCCCCGCGGCTTGTCGGCTTTGCGAGACCCACCCGACCTGCGGGCATCGCCGGCATGGTCGGCCCCGTCGGTCTCGCGAGCCTCACGGGTCTCGCCGGCCTGGCCGGCAGTGCGGGCCTCGCCCGCCTCGCGCGCCCGACGCGCCTCACGACCTGCGCGGCGTCCGTCGGCCTCGTCCTTGCGCCCCGCCATGCGTCACTCCGCAGGCTCCTCGGCCTGCGTGGTCGCGGCGGTCGTCACGGCACCGTCAGTCGGCACCTCGATGATCGTGGAGCTGTCGGCGGGGACCATCCCGTAGAGCTGGGTGGAGAGCCCGATGATGCGGCTGGAGTCCTCGTTCACGGCGAGCTGCACCTCAAGCTGGCGAGCAGACGACTGCTCGCTGGAGATCGCGGAGGTGACGCTGCGGTCCTGCTCCTGGACGAGGCGCGTGACGCCCATGAGCGAGAGCGCGACGAGGCAGCATGCGACCAGCGCGACGCCGATCACCTTCGCGGACGAGATCGCGGTCAGAACGACCGGGGCCACGCCCGCCTTGGCGTCCCGCCCACGGCCGTTGATAACGTCGAGGCGCGGAGCAGCCTGATACCTCGGTCGCTGTCTGACATCGACCTCCGAGTCCAAACGCTCGGCAAGGTTACCGTGCATGTACGCCATCGACATCCACCCTCCTTCGTCTCTCTCCGTGCCCGCCTGTCCCGCGTGGCGCCCCCAAGGGGGTCGCCGCCGCGCGATCCGGGCGCGCCTTCTTCCGCGTGGCTGACGCGCTAGGCGTCCAGCTTGACCGCGGATCGCAGCTTGGCGCTGCGCGCCCGCGGGTTGCGGGCGATCTCCTCGTCGCTGGGGACGCGCGGCTTGCGCTCCCCCAGCCTGATGACCGGCACGTTCCCGCACACGCACACCGGGATGTCCGGCGGGCAGGTGCAGCCCTGCGACCACTTCCTGAAGACCCCCTTCACGATGCGGTCCTCAAGCGAGTGGTAGCTGATGACGCAGATGCGTCCGCCTGGGTTCAGCCAGCGCAGCGCCGCCTCCAGGCCTTGCTCGAGCGCCTCCAGCTCGTGGTTCACCTCGATGCGCACGGCCTGGAAGGTCTTGCGCGCGGGGTGATGCCCGCCCTGGCGGCGCTGGGAGGCGGGGATGGCGGCCTTGATGACCTCCACGAGCTGGAAGGTCGTCTGGATCGGGGCCTTCGCGCGCTCGCGCACAATGAACTGCGCGATGCGCGACGCCCACTTCTCCTCGCCGTAGGTGCGAAGAATCCGGGTGAGGTCTGCTTCGGTGTAGGTGTTGATGACCTCTGCTGCGGTTAGGGTTTGTGTCCCCGGATTCATGCGCATGTCAAGGGGCGCGTCCTCGTTGTACGAGAAGCCCCGTTCGGGAGTGTCAAGCTGATGCGAGCTCACGCCGAGGTCGAACAGGAAGCAGTCGACGCCCGGGATCTGAACCCGCTGCAAGAGCTCGTCAAGCTGGGAAAAGTTTCCCTTGAGCTGGAGAGACACGACTTCAGGTATGTTTGCCCGGATGCGAGCTCCGGCCGCGGCCAAGGCTTCGTCGTCTTGGTCGATGCCGAGCAGCATGCCGGACGGGCTGCAGTGTTTCCCCAGCTCAAGGGAATGACCGGCGCCACCTAGCGTGCAGTCGCACACGATGTCGCCGTCGTGCGGAGACAGGGTCTCCAGCACCTCCCCGAGCATGACAGGAACGTGACGGAATTCGGTTTTCAAGTCGTTCGACTCACGCGGCGCAGTCGCGACATCCTCGCGCACGTCCATGGCAACCCTTCCTACAGGTCCTCCTCGGACTCCGCGTCCAAGCTCGCGTACTTCTCCGGGCTCATGATCTGGATGTGGTCGAACATGCCCACGATCTTGACCTCTTTGCCCAGACCCGCACGCGCGCAGAGCTCCGGGCTCACGTTGATTCTGCCGGCCGAGTCAATCTCGACGTCCTCAGCGTGAGCCAGGAGCGAGAACATCGTCCTGTCGTCCTTCGCAGATCGGCGATCCGGCTTGCCCCCCTCAAAGAACTCCTGCACCCACACGCCGAACTCCGACGTCGTGAACAGCAGGATGACTCCGTTGCGCGGGACAAGGCGAACCGAGGTGGTGGCGAGCTGCTTGCGAAACTTCGCCGGGAGCGACACGCGTCCTTTTGCATCAAGCTGGTGCGTGTACGTACCGCTGAAGATGCAGTCGAAGGCCATGCCTTCCCGTTCGCTCATCGCTCCCTCCCCTCGCCTCGATTCGGGATGCGTCCGAACTGTCCCCTCATACTAGCATCAATGCTCGACACTTCGTCCCACAATCCGACATCCTCATGGGATGCCATGGGGAATCATGACACATCGATGCTCGTACACACTAGATATGGCGGCTCTGACGGTGTCAGAACGCAATCGGGAGGCCCGATCGACGCAGTCTCGCCATCGCGCCTTCACGTCAGCAACAAATTTGTCACGGGAAGGTCATCCCGCGCCCGCGCGGCACGACGATGCCCGCCAGGCATGTCCCATGCGTGCCGTTGAGAAGCCCGTGCGTGCAGGCCGAACGCGCGCCGCAGCTCAGAGCGGTCGTCTTGTCGTCACGAACCCGCACGTGGCGCGCGGTGGGACACGGTGGGATACCGGGTGGGGCGCCCGGTGGGGCGCGCGGTGGGGCGAGGTGGGACGCCGGGTGGGGCGTCCGGTGGGGCGATGTGGGACGCCCGGTGGGAGGCGTGGTGGGAGCCGGTGGGACGCCGCGACCCTACGCGTGGGCGCGAGGGTGCGCTAGGAGGTACTCCTCCCTGATGTGCTCGCGGTCCACGTGGGTGTAGATCTGCGTGGTGGAGATGTCCGCGTGGCCGAGGATCTCCTGCACGACGCGCAGGTCCGCGCCGCCTGAGAGCATGTGCGTCGCGAAGGAGTGGCGCAGCGTGTGCGGGTGCAGCCCGGCGATGCCGACCGCGGCGCCGGCGCGCTCCACGATCCGGTAGACGCTCTGGCGCGTGATCCTGCCGCCCCGCGCGTTCAGGAACACGGCGCCGACGTCACGGGCAGGGTCGGGGCCATGGCCGCGCGCGCCCGTCGTGGCCGCGCCGCGCACGAACAGCGCCTGCCGACCGTGCGCGAGGTAGGACGCCAGCGCCTCGTGCGCGGCGCCGACCAGCGGGACGAGCCGCTCCTTGCTCCCCTTGCCGAAGACGCGTAGGAAGCCTTCGTCCAGGAAGACCTGCGGGAGGTCCAGGCCGCACAGCTCGCTCACGCGCAGCCCGCAGCCATAGAGGACCTCCAGGATCGTGTGGTCGCGCTCGCCCGCCGGCGTCGCGGGGAACGCCTGGTCCAAAAGCTCGCCCGCCTTCTGGATGGAGATGACGTCGGGCAGGCGTTCTGGCTTCTTGGGCAGGCGGACCTCGGCCGTGGGGAGCGTCTCGGCGTAGCCCTCGGCGTACAGGAAGCGGTGGAGGCCCTTGATCGCGCTGAGGGCGCGCTCGACGCTGCTGGGCGCCTTGCCGCCCAGTCGCAGCACGGCCTCGTACGCCTCGACGTCCTGGCGAGTCGCCACCGCGAGGTCGGTCACCCCGCGCTCGCACGCGAGCCATTCGCACCAGGCGCGCAGGTCGCGCCCGTAGGCAAGCACCGTGTTGTGCGAGGCGCCGCGCTCGGCGGTCAGGTACGCCAGGTAGTCGTCCAGCTCGGCGAGCAGGGGCCGCACGCGCGCGTCAGGCGCGCCGCTGCCGCACGCGTCGCCCGACGCGCGGCGCGCGCG
>CACZRK010000200.1 GCA_902783515.1 uncultured Coriobacteriaceae bacterium
CTGCAGCCACTCGGCGCTCGAGGACCCCGACTCGTGCGTGGCGCGCAGGAAGCGGCCCACGTCGCCGGCGATCAGGGCGCGGGAGCGGGCCTGCGTCAGGCGCTCCTCGCGATAGAAGTGCAGCGCGCGCAGCAGGGCGCGATCGCCCAGCACGCGGCGGATGTCCACCACGTGGGCGAGCACCTCGGCCTCGCTCACCTCGCAGAGCTGACGGGCGCCGAACAGGTGCGCGACAGCCTGCATCTCGCGCGGCACGGCGGCGTAGGCGTCGGTGAAGCGGCTGTGGTCGCAGCCGACGTCGACAAGGCACACGCGCAGGCCGGCGGCCTCAAAGTCAAAGTCGATCGAGGCGATGCGCGGCGCGTCGGCGTCGGAGAGGTCCATCGCGAGGATGCCGCCGTGCGCGACCGCGAGCTGGTCCATGAGGCCGCAGGGCTTGCCGAAGTAGCCGCACTCGGTGCGCTGCGCCATGCGGGCGAGCGCGGTGGCGCCCAGCTCGGGCGAGTCCTCCACGCCGTCGCCGCTCGCGAACATGTCGCGCACGATGACGCCGATGACCAGCTCAAACGAGGCGCTCGACGACAGGCCGCCGCCCGCCGGCAGCGTGCTCGTGAGGTTCGCGTCAAAGCCGTGGACGTCCACGCCGGCCGCGCGCAGCTCGGCGAGCATGCCGCGCACGAGCGAGATCGTCGTCACGCGCTCGTCGGGGCGGGCGTCGAGCGCACCGGGCTTGGCGAGGTCGATCTCCACGGTGTCAAAGCCCTCGCTCACCACGCGCACGACGTCGTCGTCACGCGGGATCGCGCGCGCCGTGATGCCCGCGTCGATCGCCGCGGCGATGACGTGCCCGCCCTCGTGGTCGGTATGATTGCCGGCGATCTCGGTGCGGCCGGGCGCGAACGCCGTCAGCTCGCGCGCCTCCGTGGTCACTGTCATCGTTTCTCGTCACCTTTTCGTCCGCGATGCCCCGCCCTGGCAGACAGTGCTCGACGTGTCCCTTTGGATGTCGACGTCAGTGACTATGATGCCCGCGACGGGCCGCGTTGCCGGCCCCGATCGGCGCGTTCACGCAATCACAACTCGCCGCGCCCCGCGTCGGGCTCGCGATCGCCCTCGTGCGCGTGCGCGTGGCCGCAGGCGCAGCCGTGCGCGTGCTCGCCCTCGTGCGCGTGCTCGTGCGCATGGCCGGCCGCGCGCGCCCGGGCGCCGAACGTCGCCAGGTACCCGCGGTACTCGTCGCGCTGGGCGGCGCTCCACGCCCCCATGTCGTCGGAGGTCAGCAGCACGCTGCCGAGCCGGGCGTCCGCGCGGGCGAGCCTGACGCGCTGCTGGTGCGTCAGCTTCACGTCGTCGCGCACGAAGATCACGTCGGGATCGTTGCCGAACGCGCGGCCGTCCAGCGGCGCGCGGGCGATCGTGTCGGCCAGGCTCAGACGCGTGCTCGTGCGCTCGCGGTGCAGCAGCCGCATGTGCGGCTTGTCGTCCCAGTCCAGCCCCACGTCGCAGCCGACGCGGCAGTACTCGACGCGCCCGAACGCGCTGCCCAGCGGCACGCCGCACGCGAGGATCGCCACGTCGTCGCCCACGGCGTCGCGAATGAGCCCCAGCGCGTCGGCCATGAGCTGGCCGCGGTTCATCCCGTCGTGCGGCAGCATGCACGCGCCGTAGAGGAAGTCGCACTTCAGCAGGCTGAAGCCCCAGCCGTCGCCGTCGCGCCCGGTCATGACCTGCAGGACGTGCGTCACGTAGTCGCGCACCGCGGGCACGCGCGTGTCCAGCGCGAGGCCGCCGCTCCATTGGCAGCCGGTCGTGACGGGGTCGCCCACCTCGTCGCGCAGCAGCCAGTCGGGGTGCTCGGCGGCCAGGCGCGAGGCGCGCTCGCACACGAAGGGCGCCACCCAGATGCCCGGCACGAGCCCCCGCGCCCGCGCAGCCGCGGCGAGCGGCGCCATGCCGCGGGGGAACGCGGCGGGGTCGGGCGTCAGCCAGTCGCCGACCTTCGCGTAGCCGTCGTCGATCTGGAACGTGGCGCCGAGCCCCTCCAGCAGCCCGCCC
>CACZRK010000201.1 GCA_902783515.1 uncultured Coriobacteriaceae bacterium
CCCTGTCGTTCGTCTTCGTGGTCATGGGCACGTTCATCACGCGCTCCGGCCTCGTCCAGTCCGTGCACGCGTTCTCCTCCGACACCGTCTCCACCGTGCTGTTCCTGGTCGTGATGATCGCGGCGCTGCTCGTCGTGCTCGTCGGCTGGATCGTGCGCCGCAAGAGCTTCGCGAGCGCCGACGACATCGAGTCGGTCGTGTCCAAGAACGGCTCGTTCTACCTCACCGCCCTGCTCATGATCTTCTCCGGCATCCTGCTCGCGTACCTGACGGTCGCCAGCGCGCTGCCCGGCTGGCTGCCCGCCGGCGGCACCACGATCGGGACGGGCGCCTACGCGACCATCGCGCGCCCCCTCGGCATCGTCGTGTGCCTGCTTGCCGCGATCTGCCCCTTCCTCTCGTGGAAGCGCACGGACGGGCGCGCGTTCTGGCGCAACGTCCGCGTGCCCGGCGTGATCGCGCTCGTCGTGTTCGTGCTGCTGATGGTCATCTTCGTGACGAAGCTGCTGCCGGCGTACGCCGACAACGTCGCCGCCGGCGGTGCCGTCGCCGAGGCGTACACCGACATGGGCCCCGCGTGGTACTACAACGGCCTCGCGGTCGTCGGCATGCTCGCCGCCGCGCTCCTCGCCGCGAACTCGGCGTACCTGCTGGTGCGCGGCGTGCGCGACCGCATGGCAGGGAAGGGCGAGGGCGCGGGGACCGCGCTTGCGCACCTCTTCGTCAAGTCGCCCGCCGCCTTCGGCGGCTACCTCACGCACCTCGGCCTGGGCATCGTCCTCGTCGGCCTCATCGGCTCCTCCATGTACATCACGGAGCGCACCTACAACGTGACGTACGGCGCGCAGGGGGTCATCCAGGTCGGCAACTACGAGCTGAGCCTTGCCGGCATCCAGCAGACGCAGGATGACGAGACCGGCAGCATCTTCCTGAACGCGCCGCTCAGCGTGACCAAGGACGGCCAGGACGTCGGGACGCTCACCCCGAACATCGAGGTCCTCACGACGTCCTCCATGATGGGGCAGACCAAGTCGCACGCCCAGGTGCGCTCGACGCCGCTGGAGGACCTCTTCTGCGCGCTCGCCGCCCAGCAGGACGAGTCGACCGGCCAGATTAACGCCCTGTACCTGAGCGTTCGCGTGAACCCGCTCATCTCCTTTGTCTGGGTCGGCTTCGCCGTGATGGTCGTCGGCATCGTCTGCGCGACGCTGCCGCGGCGCGGCGTCTCGATGCAGGCGCATGCCCTGGAGGGCGACGGCGCCTCGGCGGAGGGTCCCGCGTCCGCGAAGCCCGCGCCGTCCAAGGCGTCCGCCCAGGCGCCGGCGGCTGCGAAGCAGGCGGGCGGCGCGCCGGCCGCCGGGCAGCGCTCGCGCAAGGCTCGCCCGAAGAAGTCGCGCTAGCAGCGGCGAGATACGTGAAGCGACGCCCGCGCGGCCGCGACGCATGCGGCCGCGCGGGCTTGGTGGTGCAGGGGCCGGGGGCGCTCGCACCGACAGGGGGGCGATCGGGTGAACGACGAGAGACGCGACGCCGAGGCGCCGGCGGGTCGCGCGTCGCAGGCTGGGCAGCGCGACGCTGCCGCGGCGACGCCCGCCATCGAGCTGCGCGACGTCGTGAAGGCGTTCGGGAGCCGACGGGCGCTCGATGGCGTTGACCTGCGCCTGCCCGCAGGCTCCTTCCTCACGATCTTCGGGCCGAACGGCGCGGGCAAGACCACGCTGCTGCGGATCCTCGCGACCCTGTCGCGCCCGACGCACGGGGAGGTGCGCCTATTCGGGGTTGACGCGCTGCACGACGACCCCGAGCCGCTGCGCCAGCGCATCGGCCTCATCTCGCACCGCTCCATGGTGTACGGCGACCTCACCGCGCGCGAGAACCTGATGTTCATCGCGCGGCTCTACGGCGTGCCCGACGCCCGGGCGCGCGTGAACGAGCTGCTGGAGCTCGTGGAGCTTGACCATCGCGCGAACGACCAGGCGCGCACCTTCTCGCGCGGCATGACCCAGCGTCTCTCGATCGCCCGCGCGCTCGTGAACGACCCGGACCTGATGCTGCTCGACGAGCCCTATGCCGGCCTGGACCCGCACGGCATGCGGCTGCTCGACGAGCTGCTGGACCGCATCCGACCCGGTCGGACGTTCGTGATGGTCTCGCACGACCTCGAGCGCGGGTTCGCGTCGTGCACGCACGCGCTCATCATCGCGCGCGGGCAGGTCGTCCTGCATGGCGAGCGCGCGAGGCTCGACCAGGGTGCGTTCCGCGAGACGTACCTGTCCGTCGTCGGGTCGCTGACGTCAGACGTGGAGGTGTGACATGGGGCGGCGGAAACGCGTGCAGGCCAACGTGGCGGGCGAGGCGCCGGCGCGACCGCGCGCAACGGCGTGGCAGCAGTATCGCGCGCTGCTCGCAAAGGACGTGCGCATCGAGCTGCGCACGCGCGAGATGCTCGTCTCGATGGGCGTCTACGCGGTGCTCGTGCTCACGGTGTACGGCGCCACGCTGTCGCAGACGGGCAACTCGCTTGACATCCTGAACGTCGCGAGCGGCCTGCTCTGGGCGATGATCGTCTTCACCTCGCTGCTCGGGCTCAACCGCTCGTTCGCGAACGAGTCCGCCGACGGTTGCCTGGAGGGCGTGCTGCTCGCCCCGGTGAGCCGCCCGGCGCTGTTCCTGGCCAAGGCCACGAGCAACTTCCTGTTCATGACGGCCGTGGAGGTCGTCGCGGTCCCGCTGTTCTTCCTGTTCTTCCTCGCGGGCGCCGACGTGTCATCCACCGCGATCTGGATCGTGCTGCCGCTGCTGGCTGGTACCATCGGCATGGCCGGCATCGGCACGTTCATGGCGACGATGACGATGGACACGCGCGGCAAGGACGTGCTGCTCGCGATCCTGCTCATCCCCGTCGTGTTCCCGCTGCTGTACGCCTGCGTCGCGGCGACCTCGACCGCGCTGCTCGGCGTCGTGGGGCAGGAGGCCGTCTTCTGGCGCTCGCTCGCGCTCGCGGTCGGGTACGACGTGATCGTGATCGCGGCGGCGTTCGGGCTGTACGAGTTCGTCGTCGGCTCGTAGGCGCGCCGCGTTGGCGCGCCGGCGCCGCGCGTCCGTGACGTGCGCGATCATCGCCGCGCACTCGCGCGCGGCGACGTGGTTGCTGCAGACAAGTGGCGCGTGCCGCCGACGGCGGCCGCGCATGACGAAGGGAGTGTTCCGTGACCAAGACGTCATCGGACGCGATGGGTACGAGGAGGCGCCTGCCGTGGGAGACGATCGCCATCGTGGCGGTCATCCTGGGCTGCGCGCTCACGACGGTCGACTTTCTGTGGGCGTTCCTGCGCGCCCCGATGGTCGCCGGCGCGCGGCTTGAGGAGCCTGCCCTCATCGGCGGCACGGTCGTCACGACCAAGATGCTCTTCTCGCAGAAGATCTTCTACTTCCACGTGCCCGTGGCCATCGTGTCGTTCGCGTTCGTGATCGTCGCGGCGGTGTACGCCGTGCTGTTCCTGGCGCGCCGCTCCGAGCGCTACGACGTGCGCTGCCGCCTCTGCATGCAGGTCGGCCTCATCTTCATCATCGCCACGATGATCTCCGGCGACCTGTGGACGCGCCATGACTGGGGCGTCTGGTGGGTATGGGAGCCGCGCCTCACGACGTACTTCATCCTGACGCTGCTCGTCATCGCGTACTTCATCCTGCGTGCCGCCATCGACGATCCCGAGCGCCGCGCGCGCTTCTCGGCGGTGTTCGCGATCATCGCCGCCATCGACGCGCCGATCTCGTTCATGATCACGCGGCTCATACCGTCGTCCATCCACCCCGTGGTGCTGCGCTCCGACTCGGGCCTCTCGCCCGACATGCTCATCCCGTTCCTCTGCGGGATCTTCGGCATGGCGCTCGTGGGCTTTGGCATCTATCGCCTGCGCCTGCGCATCGAGGAGCAGGCCGCCGAGGTCGAGCAGCTCAAGCGCGAGTTCGAGCAGACCGTCGCCTAGGCGCCCGCCGCGCGTCCCGACGCGTGCCGCGCGCCACGTCATCTCGTGAACCCCACTGACGAAAGAGGTTTCCCATGGATCCCGTTCTTGCCGACGCCTATTCGACCGTCCTGTCCGGCGCCCCGTACGTCATCGGCGCCTATGCGCTCATCTGGGTCGTGCTGTTCGCCTTCGTCGTTGCGCTGCTCGCCAAGTCCAAGAAGACGCAGCGCGACATCGACGACCTTCGCGAGAGCATCGAGCGCCGCTCCCGCAAGGAGGAGCGCCAGAAGGGGCGCGACGCCGAGTAGCCGCGCGCGGTGCCGCGCCGGCGACGCCCGCCGCGGGGGTCGAGGAGTTGTGGGCCGGCCACGAGGGGAAGGGGTGCACCATGCTGAACGACGTCACGTTCTCGCCCGAGATGAACAAGTCCGTCTATCGCACGCAGCGCGACGAGCTGAGCGAGCGGCTCATGGTCCTGCAGCAGCAGGCGAAGGCCGCCGGCCTCGGCTCGGTCGTGATCTTTGAGGGGTGGCACGCCGCCGGCAAGGGCGCGTGCATCTCGGACCTGGTCGTGAACTTGGACCCGCGCCTGTACCTCGTGCACAGCCTGCAGGACCCCGTGGGCTACGAGTCGCGCATGCCCTTCATGGCGCGCTTCTGGAGCCGCGTCGGCGCGCACGGCACGATGACGATCTTCGACCGCGCCTACTACGACGCGCTCTCCCGCTCCTATGTGGACGAGATCCGTCACGTGGACGAGATCGCCGACAGCCGGTCGGCGCGCGAGGCGCTCGCGAAGCTCGCTCGCACGCGCATCGAGGAGCACATCGAGAGCGCCCGCTCCTTCGAGCGCCAGCTGCAGGCGGACGGCTACCTCGTCGTGCGGTTCTTCCTCCACATCCTGAAGGACGAGCAGAGCCGCCGCACGATCAACCTGCTGACCGACCCCGAGTCCTCGTGGAAGGTTGACGAGCGGGACCTCTCGCAGCTCCAGCACTACGACGAGTACTACAACGTCTTTGACCACTGGCTCAGCGACAAGCGCATGGGCGCCGGCCGCTGGCACGTCGTGCCCTCGCTGTACCGCCGCAACGCCAACATCCAGATCATGCATGCGCTCGTGGACGAGATGACCGAGGCCCTGGAGGCGCGGGGCTTTGACACTTCGCAGCCCATCCCGGCCGGCGACGGTCGTCACGAACACGTGGTGCAGGTCGCCGTGTCCGCGTCATCGGCCACCGAGGGTCCCGAGGAAGCCGAGGGGGGCGAGGCCGGGACCACGGCAAAGGCTGAACCTCAGGTCAAGGATAAGGGAACGGGCACAGCGCCCACGGCGCCTGCGACCGATGACGTCGAGAAGCCCGCGGGCAAGGAGTGCCGCCGCCCGAAGGACGTCATCGGCAGCGCGAAGGACATCAAGTCCCGGTTCAAGCTCGTGGAGGTCCCGTCGCTGGACGAGGTGCGCCATGACCGTCACCTGCCTGCGGGAACCTATCACCGCACGCTGGACGCCGAGCAGCAGCGCCTCTCGGAGCTGTCCCTCACGCTCTACCGCAGGCGCATCCCGCTCATCATCGCGTACGAGGGCTGGGACGCCGCGGGCAAGGGAGGCAACATCAAGCGCGTCGCGGCAGCGCTCGACGCCCGCAGCTACCACGTGCACCCGATCTCCGCGCCGACGTCCGACGAGCTCGCGCACCCGTTCCTCTGGCGCTTCTGGACGCGGCTGCCGCGCACCGGTCACGTCGCGATCTTCGATCGCACGTGGTACGGTCGCGTCCTGGTGGAGCGCGTGGAGGGCTTCGCCAAGCCCGACGAGTGGCGGCGCGCCTATGACGAGATCAACGAGTTCGAGGAGGACCTGCACGCCTGGGGTGCCGTCCTCGTGAAGTTTTGGATTGACGTCTCCAGCGAGGAGCAGCTGCGCCGCTTCCGCGACCGCGAGCAGGACCCCGCGCGCCGCTGGAAGATCACCGACGAGGACTGGCGCAACCGCGCGAAGAATGACCTCTACCGACGTTGCGTGAACGACATGCTGCGCCTGACGTCCACCGAGTACGCGCCCTGGACCGTCGTCGAGTCTGACGACAAGCACTTCGCGCGCGTGAAGGCGCTCAAGGTCATCAACACCGCCATCGAGCGCCGTCTGGAGGGCTAGACGCCTGCTGGCGCCGCCCTGCCGCCGCTGGGACCGGGCGACGGCGGGGCGACCCGCGCGCATTTCATGAGAACATGGAAACTTGACCTTGTGCTCGGCGACGCCATCATCGATAATCGTCCGGCATGCTTGGGTCGTCCCCATCGTCTAGCGGTCTAGGACACCGCCCTTTCAAGGCGGGAACACGAGTTCGAGTCTCGTTGGGGGCACCACTTCTGGCGCCGTGCGCAGGCAGGCGCGTCCCATTGCTGACACACACGAAGAGGTCCGGGTGAACGCCCGTGGCGCTGTATCGCACAACGATCGCGCTCGTCGTGGGCGCGCTCGCCGTCATCGCCTTCGGCGCGCTGGCCGCAAAGGCCGGCATGGCCGCGCGGCGCGCGCTGCTGCGGCGCGCGTTCATCCGCCGGTACGGCGTCGACGTCCCCGTTCGCACCTTCGCTGTGCGTGGCGCCACGCTCGGCCTCGGCCGTCGCCGCATTGCGGCCGCTGGCCCCGACGGCAGCGTCGGAACCTACCACCTCGTCTTTCCCGCCTGGCGTCACGCGCGCCACGACGGCTCCGCCGACGGCAGGCGGCGTGACAACGAGCTCCTCTGGGGGACGTGCGCGCTGTTCCTGCCGGATGCCACGGTGACCTGCGAGAGCCCCCGCAGCATGGTCGAGCTTGTGGGCGACCTGCGCGCGCGTGGCGTGCTCGTCGGCCTGTGCGACCTGGAGCGCGCACGGCTGGACGAGGCGCTCGCGCGGCGCCGCCGCTTCTCGTCGCTCGCGACGGCGCGCGCGATCTACGCGGCGTTCCGCGATGCGCCGACCGGCTTCGAGCGCTACTGCGCGGAGCTCTATCGCGCGCTCGGCTACGAGGCGCGCACGACCCCTCCCGCCAACGACGGCGGCTATGACGTCGAGTTCTGGCGCGGTGACATGCGCGGCATCGCCGAGTGCAAGTGCTACGCGCCCGGGCATCCCGTCGGCCGCCCCGTCGTGCAGAAGCTCGTGGGCGCCAACGAGGTCGCACGCGCGCAGGCGATAGTCTTCATCACGACGTCCTCGTTCACCCCCGAGGCGCTCGAGTACGCCTCGTCAGCGGGCGTGGACTGCGTGGACGGCGCCGCCCTCTCGCGCCTGTGGGACGAGGCGCGTAAGGCGTGGGGCGACGCGCCCGCGACGGGCGGCTCCTCGCGCGTCGACGCGCGGCTCGTGCGCAGGTCGTGGCTGAGCGTGGACGACCTCGCGGCGTTCTACCCGCCGGACGTGCGCCCGTAGCGCCTCGTGGCGTCACGGCGCGCCGCGACCATGTCGCGACCGCGCCACGCGCGCCCCGCGCGACGGTCACCGTGAGGGGGCGCGTCTGGCGGCAGCCGCCCGGTCTGGCGTGTCTCCACGTTTCCTTCAAGGATCGTCGCCATATTTCCCCTGCTCAGCGTGGGTACATAATCTAAGTCACAGAATGTGAGATTTTTTCCTCACGAAGTGTTAGGGACGGAGCGGGCGGGTACCATACCTGATGTCAAACGAGTTTCGGACCGCGCAAGCGGGGCCGAGCACCTGTCCGCTGCATCACGCGACGGATGCACGTCGATCGAGGAGGTTCATCTCTATGAATTTGAGGCCGCTGGGCGATCGTGTTCTTGTCAAGCCTGACGAGGCGGAGGAGAAGACCGCGTCTGGTCTGTACATCTCCAAGGGCGCGCAGGAGAAGCCGCAGCGCGGCACCGTCATCGCCGTCGGCGCTGGCAAGATGGATGACGACGGTGAGCGCATCCCGATGGACGTCAAGGTCAACGACGTCGTGATCTACGGCAAGTACGGCGGCAACGAGGTCAAGATTGACGGCGAGACCTACCTGCTCATGCGTGACTCCGACATCTACGCCGTGGTGGAGGAGTAAGCGGGCGACCGAGCACGCATGACGGGCGCACGCAGGGGCGGGGGAGGCGTCGGTCTCGCCCGCATGACCTGCCGCCCGCGCATCCCTCGCACGCACAGATCATGATCGCGGCCCTCGCAGGCCGCTGTGAAAGGAAGTCTACGATATGGCAAAGCAGATCGCTTTCAACGCCGACGCTCGCGCCAAGCTCGCCAAGGGCGTGAACACGCTGGCCGACGCCGTGACCGTCACGATGGGTCCTAAGGGTCGCTACGTCGCCCTGCAGCGCTCCTATGGCGCGCCGACCATCACCAACGACGGCGTCTCCGTCGCCAAGGAGATCGAGCTTGAGGACAACATCGAGAACATGGGCGCCCAGCTGGTGAAGGAGGTCGCCACCAAGACGAACGACATCGTCGGTGACGGCACCACGACCGCCACGCTGCTCGCTCAGGTCATCGTGAACGAGGGCCTGCGCAACGTGACCGCCGGTGCTAACCCGCTGGCGATTCGCCGCGGCATCGACAAGGCCGTTGACGCCGCCGTCGACCACATGAAGGCCGCCGCGACGCCGGTCTCCACCAAGGAGCAGATTGCCTCCGTCGGCACGATCTCCGCTGGCGACGAGAACATCGGCAAGAAGATCGCCGAGGCCATGGATGTCGTGGGCAAGGACGGCGTCATCACGGTCGAGGAGTCCCAGACCTTCGGCATCGACATCGACGCCGTCGAGGGCATGCAGTTCGACAAGGGCTACATTTCGCCCTACTTCGCGACTGACAACGAGCGCATGGAGGCCAACTTCAAGGATCCGTACATCCTTGTGACCGACCAGAAGATCAGCAACGTCCAGGACATCCTGCCGCTGCTGGAGGACGTCATGAAGTCCGGCCGCGCCCTCGTGATCATCGCCGAGGACGTTGACGGCGAGGCGCTCGCGACGCTGATCCTCAACAAGCTCCGTGGCACGCTGAACATCTGCGCCGTGAAGGCCCCGGGTTACGGCGACCGTCGCAAGCGCATGCTTGAGGACATCGCCATCGTCACGGGCGCCGAGCCCGCGATGAGCGACCTCGGCGTGAAGCTCTCCGACGTCACGGTCGACCAGCTCGGCCACGCCAAGTCCGTCAAGGTCACCAAGGACAACACGACGATCGTCGACGGCGCTGGCGACAAGGACGCCATCAAGGAGCGCATCGCCCAGATCAAGGGTGAGATCGAGAACACGAAGAGCGACTTCGACCGCGAGAAGCTCCAGGAGCGCATGGCCAAGCTGTCCGGCGGCGTTGCGGTCATCAAGGTCGGTGCCGCCACCGAGTCCGAGATGAAGGAGGTCAAGCACCGCATCGAGGACGCGCTGCAGGCGACCCGCGCGGCCGTCGAGGAGGGCATCGTCGCCGGCGGCGGCGTCGCCTTCATGGACGCGCTGCCCGCGCTGGACGCCCTTGACGTCAAGGACCCCGACGAGCAGATCGGCGTGAACATCGTCAAGAAGGCGCTCGTCGCGCCCGTGGCCACCATCGCCCAGAATGCGGGCTACGAGGGCCAGGTCGTCGTCGAGAAGGTCCGCAACATGGAGGAGGGCCACGGCCTTGACTCCGCGAGCGGCACCTGGGGCGACATGATCGAGATGGGCGTGCTCGACCCGGTCAAGGTGTCCCGTGTCACGCTGCAGAACGCCGCCTCCATCGCCGGCCTCATCCTGATCACCGAGGCCACGGTGACCGACGTGCCGAAGAACACGAGCATCGAGGACGCCATCGCGGCCGCTGCCGCGCAGGGCGGCCAGGGCGGCGGCATGTACTAAGCCGCACGGCCAGCGTGCAGAGTCGAGCGACGCGCGTCACAGACGGACGTCGCGCAGCATAAGGCGGGGGCTTGCGTCCGAGCGGGCGCGGGCCCCCGCCTTTTCGTGCGTCGCGGTGATCGCGGTGACATGCCGCGGCGCGGGGCAGACGCTTCCGGCGAGCTCGCCGCGGGCTCGCGTCGGCAGATTTTCAGGAAAGGCCAAACGTTGCGCGCCATCCGTGTTCGATCGGGTGCGACGGCGTCGCGGCGATCCCCGGCAGACGTTGTGGGTACCATCCGGAGTAGCACGCGAGAAGGTCAGCGCGCCCCGAGGCGCACGGCGACCACGTGATATGCCGTCTGTCCCGGGGAGGGCGGACGAGAAGGGAGCATCTCATGTTCGGACAAGAATCGTCACTCACGAAGGGCACGATGGGCAGGGGCCGTCGCCTCATGCTCTGCATCGCCGGCAGCGTCGCCGCGGCGTCGCTCGCCCTCGGCGTCTCCGGCGCGCCTGCGCTCGCCGCGAGCGCCTCCAGCGCGAATGACGGGAGTACGGCCGCCACGGCGACTGCGACCGCCTCGACCTCCACGGATGCCGAGGACGCCTCCTCCACGCTGGCCGAGACCGTCGCCCAGAAGGCGCTGCCCTCGGTGGGGACCGTCACGGCGCTGGTGAACTCCGGCACGAGCCAGGGGATCTCCATGGGCAGCTGCGTCGTCTATGACGCCGACGGCGACATCATCACGAACTATCACGTGATCGAGGGCGCGACGAAGATCTCCGTGAAGATCAACGACAAGACCTATGACGCGGAGATCGTCGGCTCCGACCCCTCCAGCGACATCGCCGTCCTCAAGATCGACCCCGGCGACGACGAGCTCACGCCGATCGAGATCGGCTCGTCGAGCGACCTGAAGGTCGGCGAGTGGGTCATGACGATCGGCGCGCCGCTTGAGCAGGACCACAGCGTCTCGGTCGGCATCGTCTCCGGCCTGAACCGTACGGCTGCCGTCGAGATGGACACGACGACCGCCTACTACCCGGGGCTCATCCAGACGGACGCGATGATCAACAGCGGCAGCTCGGGCGGCGCCCTGGTGAACGACAAGGGCGAGCTGGTCGGCATCACCACGATCAACTACTCCGAGTCCGGCAGCTTTGCCGGCATGTCGGCCGCCATCCCGAGCGACTACGCGACCAAGATCGCGGACGAGATCATCTCCACCGGCAGCTATGCGCACCCGTACCTGGGCATCAGCCTCTCTGACGTCACGCCCTACAACTACGAGCAGATCGGCGCGAGCGACTACTTCGGCGCATACGTCGCTGACGTGGTCGCGGACGGTCCCGCCGCCGAGGCCGGCATTCAGGCTGGCGACGTCATCACGGCGGTCGACGGCACCGACGTCTATGACGCGCAGAGCGTCATCATCGCCATCCGCGCCCACAGCGTCGGCGACCAGGTGACCATCACGGTCGAGCGCGACGGCGAGACCAAGGACGTCTCGGTGACCCTCGGCTCGGACGCGGATGCGCAGGCAACGACGGGAACCACGGTGAGTGCCGGCTCGCAGTCGGGCACGGGCTCCTCTGACGGCTCCTCTAACGGCGGCCTGTTCTCGATCTTCGGCGGCAACGGCAATGGCAGCGGCTCGTCCAACGGGTCGTCCGGTGACTCCGGCTGGGGCTGGGGCTATAACGACGGCGGCAACTACGGCTACTGGAACGGCGGCAGCCAGGGCTACGGCAACGGCGGCTACGGCTATGGCAACGGCGGCTATGGGTATGACGGCGGCAGCCAGGGCTATGGCTACGGCAGCCAGGGCAACGGCAACGGCGGCTACGGCTATGGCTACGGGTACAACGGCTAGCCTTCCGCACGTGCTCTGACGAATGCGTGACTTCGGGGACCTCGGGTCCCCGTGCACGGCGCGCCCCCGCGGCAATGACTCGGCCCGCGGGGGCGCCAGGGGGCGGGACGACCACGGCGCGCGGCGCGCGAGGTCGTCCCGCCCCTCGTCATGTCTCGCCCGTCCCGCGCGCCGGCGCTACCTGCCGGCGGCAAGCGCCCCGACCGCCGTGGCGTACGGCGCGAGCTCGGGCACGTGCATGCGCAGGCCATGCAGCTCGCCGAGGCCGTCCATGACCTCGCGTGCCTGCGGGAGCCGTGCGAGCGTGCCCACGAGCACGATGTCGTGCAGGTCGGTGCCCTTGCATGCGAAGACGGCCATCATCCCGAGCGTCTCGAACACGGCGTTCACCAGCGCGGACGCGAGGTCGGCGGGCCCCGGGGCCGCCCCGTCGCCGACGAGCTTGCCGAAGTTCGCCGCGGTGAGGTCGCCGGTCAGGCCCGCGACGCCCTGCGTGGTGAGGTCG
>CACZRK010000202.1 GCA_902783515.1 uncultured Coriobacteriaceae bacterium
GCAGCTGCCGCGACGACTCCCGTCGGTAGGCGAGGGCGTCGTCGTAGGCGCGCGTCACGCGGGCGATCGCGGCGGTGAGGCGCACGGCCTCGTCGCCGCACGCCCGTCGGCGGCGCTCCCGCAGCTCGTCCAGCTGCTCGGCGAGGGCGCGGACCTCGCGCTTCGCGTCCGCGCAGTCGATGACCATCCCCACGACGCGCGCGTCGCGGTAGAGCCGCGCCTTCCAGGCCGGGGCGCACGCGCGCAGGCGCCGCGCCTCGTCCGCCGTGCGGACGTGCGTGTAGTCGGGGTGCCGCGTGCCGCGCGTCGAGTAGCGGCCGTTTGAGGTCGCCCCCATGTAGTGTCGCTCGGAGCTGATGTGTCCCACCGCCGGCATGCCGTGCCCCCTCGTCTCGCGGTCCTTTTGGGACATGGTAGCCGATGCGGGGTGCGCGTCGCGCCGGGCGCGCCGTCGCGCGCGCTATCGCAGGAGATGTCCGTACTTCGCCATCGCGCGCGCGAGGGCGTCGTAGTGCTCCACGCGGTGGGCGTCGGAGGCGATGAAGGAGTACAGCCCGTCCCGCAGCATGCGCTTGGCGGGGCGAAGCTCGCGGCCGAGCCTGCCGCCGTCCACGAAGTCCGCGCTCGCCTGCAGCTTGCAGCCCATCTCCACCAGATGACGCGCGATGTCCTCGTCATGCTGGATCGCGGCGTAGCGCTCGGGGTGGGCGATCACGACGTCAAAGCCGAGCCCCTGCAGGTCAAAGATGGTCTGGTAGTACAGGGGGTACTCGCTGGAGGGCGTCCCGACGGAGAGCTCCAGCAGAAACGTCGCCTTGCCCGTGCCGCTGACACTCGGTGCGTCAAGGTTCAGCAGCGGCGCCCAGTGGTCAAAGCCGATGCTCATCAGCGTGCGCCAGGCGACCTCGAAGCCCATGCGGATGGGAAAGCCGTCGGCGTGGGCGACGAGCAGGTCGTAGGCGTCCATCATCGCGTCAAAGTCAAAGTACGGCTCGCGACAGTGCGGGGTGCACACGATCTCGGTCACGCCCGCGCGCTTTGCCGCCGCCAGCATGGCGAGCGACTCGGAGAGGTCGCGCGCGCCGTCATCGACGCCCGGCAGGATGTGGCAGTGCATGTCGAGCAACCCGGGGCCTCCGTTCCGCCGTGCCGGCTAGTCCGCGAAGTGCGCGCCGCCCGTCTCGCCGTTAGGGGTCGGGCGTCCGTGCCTGCGGGACGGCCGCGCGTCGCCGTGCGCGCCCCCGTCGCGACCTGCCGCGTCCTGCGGGCGGGCGGCGACGAGCTGGGGGGCGGTGCGCGCGTCGGCCCCCTTGGCTTCCTTGTTGTAGTAGTACTGGTAGTACTCGCTGTGCCGGTGCTTGCAGCCGTTCATGATGACGCCCGTCACGTTGCCGTCCGCCTTCTGCAGCTGGGCATACGTCTCCACAAGTTGCTCGCGGTGCGTGAAGTTCTCGCGCACGACCAGCAGTGTGGCGTCGGCGAGGTGGGACAGCACGGCGGCGTCCACGAACGCGGAGACCGGCGGGGTGTCCAGGACGACGTAGTCGTAGCGCTCGTCCAACATGTCAAGGAACGAGGAGAAGCGCTTTGAGCTGAACAGGTCGCTTGGGTTGGGGATGCTTGGCTCGGCGTCCAGGAAGTCCAGGCGCGGGGTCTTCGTCTGCACGATGGCGTCCTCAAGGCGCACCTGGTTCATGAGCGCGGCGTACATGCCGTGCCGCGCGTGCGTGCCGAGACGGGAGGCGACGGAGCGCCGACGCAGGTCGCACTCCATGAGTAGCGTCGACTTGCCAGAGGTCGCGAGCGCCTCCGCGAACTTCGTGGCGACGAACGTCTTGCCCTCGTTGGGGACGGAGCTCGTGAT
The DNA here is from genome assembly GCA_902783515.1 of uncultured Coriobacteriaceae bacterium. Taxonomy (GTDB): domain Bacteria; phylum Actinomycetota; class Coriobacteriia; order Coriobacteriales; family UMGS124; genus CAIFEU01. The sequence goes on from CACZRK010000202.1 coordinate 1,865, forward strand.
GACGATGGAGCGGATGGGCGCGTCCACGCCCATGAAGCGGATGTTCGCGACGACGGTCTTCAGCGCGTTCTCGACGGCCGTGCTCGCGGCGTCCCTGCGCTTGCTCGCATTGGCCATGACTATCTCCCCTCGACCGCGGGAACGTGGCCGATGACCGGCACGTTCAGCAGGTTCTCGATGTCCTCGTCACCACGGACCTTCGTGTTGAGCGTCTCGCGCAGAACGCAGATGGCGATGGCGACGAACAGGCCGGCGATGAACGCGACGGCGATGTACATCGGGCGGTTCGGGCCGCTCGGGTGCGTCGGCGCGCTCGCCTGGTCGATGGCGTTCACGCTCTGCAGGTTCATGACGTTCTGCGAGATGTCGCTCGTGACGCTGACAAGGGCGTTTGCGATGTCGGCGGCGGTCTGCGCGTCGGGCCCCGTGACCGCGAGCGTGATGACGCGCGTGGTCGTGGAGCTCGTGACGTCAATGTCGTAGTCACCGATGCTGGCAAGGCCGAGCTTGTTCGCCGCCTCGCTCGCGACGCGGGCGCTCTTCATGAGCGTCGCGACGTCGTTCGTGATCATCTGCGACGCGCTGATGCTGCTGTACGCGGTCTCCTTGGAGTCCTCGTCCTGCGCGAGCACGTACATCGTCGTGGACGCGGTGTACTGGTTCGGCAGGAAGAGGCATGCGACGGCGCAGACGACCGCGCAGACGATCGGGAGGATGACGACGAGGGCCAGATGCTCCCGCAGCACGTTGAGTAGCTCGCGTAAGGTCAAGGCAACTGTCCAATCCGCGTAGTGGCATGGCATGTGGGTGAGGCGGTGCGGGCCAGGGCGGGGACGTGGCCGCAGCATGGGCGAGACGAAGGGCAGGCGCCCTCGGGAACGCGCCTTGAGCGTGACGCCGCCGCGTGTCCGGGCACGCTCTCGTCATGCCCTCGCACCGACGCACCGCGATCATGTGCTGAGTTTAACGACTGCGCTCACGACGTGGATGATGGTTTACAGACATCTGATTGAAACCGCGTTATTTTCAAATTGTCGTGAGCAACGGGCATCAGGGCCGGCCGCAGGCCGTTGGCGCGCGCCGCACGCCGCACTTGTCTGCGAGCGTCGCCGTCGGCCGCGAGGCGCCCTGCCGCGCCCTGCCGCCCGGTCGCGCATCGTTTGCCATTTTTCGTTCACATTTGCCACAAGATCAGGCATCATACGGGATAACACGGGGCATCGGGGCTCGACGGGAGCGCCGTCGCGGCCCGGCCCATGGCGGAAGGAGCGCGAGATGGGGAAGAAGGCCTCTGATCCGATCGTTCTTGACGGGGACGGCGAGCTGGAGAGCTACCTGCGCACGAACCACTCCGTGTACATGGACGTGGAGGGCAAGTCCTACTACCTCACGGACGTGAACGACCATTACTGGCGCGTGCAGGACACCGAGCAGCTCAACGACAAGGGCCACTACGTTGACGTCTCCGAGCCCGTCGCGACCGTGTCCGACTTCATGCGCACGCCCGCGATCGGCGAGCGGAGCATCGCCGACTACGTGGGCGTCGCCACGTTCTACCCGTCGGTGAAGGCCTAGCCGCCGACGACGACGTCCGGCGCGCATGCATCGCCATCCGTCCGGCCCGACGCGGGAGACGACCCGTGTCGAGCCGGACGTCGTGTGTGTGGGGCCTCTGCGGCGACGCCCGCGGTGGTGCGGTGCCCGCGATGGAATGATGGTACGGATCCGGCCCGTCGCGTGCGCGCGACCTGCCATGCGCGGCCGCAGGCATATCATGGGACGGATGGCGCGGCGAGCGCGGCGGCGCGGCACGAGCGCAACAACGACAGGAAGGGCTTGAGATGAAGGGCATCATTCTCGCGGGCGGCAGCGGCACGCGCCTCTACCCGCTGACGACGGTGACGAGCAAGCAGCTGCTGCCGGTGTACGACAAGCCGATGATCTACTATCCGCTGAGCACGCTCATGCTCGCGGGGATCCGCGACATCCTGATCATCTCGACGCCGCGCGACCTGCCGAACTTCAGGAACCTGCTCGGCGACGGGTCCGACTTCGGGATCAGCCTCAGCTATGCCGAGCAGCCGTCGCCGGACGGCCTCGCGCAGGCGTTCGTCATCGGCGAGGACTTCATCGACGGCGAGGCGTGCGCGCTCATCCTGGGCGACAACATCTTCTATGGCAACGGCCTTGGCGACATCCTGGACCGCGCGGTGCGCTCCACCGAGCGCGGCCGCGCCACGGTGTTCGGCTACCACGTGGACGACGCGCGGCGCTACGGCGTCGTGGAGTTCGACCGCGACTACAACGTCGTGTCACTTGAGGAGAAGCCCGAGCACCCCAAGAGCAACTACGCGGTGACCGGCCTGTACTTCTACGACAGCCGCGTGTGCGAGTTCGCGAGGCGTGTGAAGCCCTCGCCGCGCGGCGAGCTGGAGATCACCGACCTGAACCGCATGTACCTCGAGGACGGGACGCTGGACGTCGTGACCTTCGGGCGCGGGTTCACCTGGCTGGACACCGGCACGATGGAGTCGCTCTACGAGGCGAACATCTTCGTGCGCACGATCGAGCGCAGCCAGGACATGCCCGTCTCCGTCCCCGAGGAGATCGCGTATCGCTTCGGGTGGATCTCCCGCGAGCGCCTCATGGAGTGCGCCACGCGCTACGGCAAGTCCTCCTACGGCGCCTACCTGCGCAAGGTCGGTGCGGGCGACTTCATGCCGACGGGGCGCGCCGAGTAGCCGCCGGACGCTGACGGGATCGCGACGGGATCGCGACGGGAACGTGGCGCGAGCGCGCCGCGAGACGCGAACGGAAAGGACCACGCATGAAGACATACCTCGTGACGGGCGGCGCCGGGTTCATCGGCTCCAACTTCATCCACTACCTGCTGCGCGCGCACGACGACGTCCGCGTCGTGAACGTGGACAAGCTCACGTACGCCGGCAACCTGGAGAACCTGGCGTCGGTGCAGGACGACCCGCGCTACGCGTTCTCGCAGACCGACATCTGCGACGCCCCCGCGGTCGCCTCGCTGTTCGCGACCTGGCACCCCGACGTGGTGGTGAACTTCGCCGCCGAGAGCCACGTGGATCGCTCCATCGCGACGCCGGGCATCTTCGCGGAGACGAACGTGATGGGCACGGTCACGATGCTCAACGCCGCCCGCGCTGCCTGGGAGCAGCCCGACGGGACGTTCGGC
>CACZRK010000203.1 GCA_902783515.1 uncultured Coriobacteriaceae bacterium
CGGCGTCCTGCGCGTTCTCGGAGACCATCGTCGTGCGGTACTCCTCCAGCGCCTCGTCCTTGCTCTTGTACGTCACGTCGGCGACGCCGTCGTACCCCTTGGCCTCCTCCTGCAGGGAGGTGACGAGCGCCGTGTCAGCGTCGTCGGCCAGGAAGGCCTGGATCGTGATGCGGGACTCCACGTCGCCGACCACGTTGTTGACCATGAGGCTCGTGATGGCGAACAGGCCGATGATGAACAGCGACAGGAAGATGGTCACGACGGCGCCGAGGCTCGTGGACCAGTTGCGCGAGAAGTGATGGCCGGCCTCGCGCATGGAGTAGCCAAGGTTATAGGGCACCATAGTAGCCATAGCCTCCGTTCTGCTCGTCGCGGACGATGCGACCGTTCTCGAGCGCCACGACGCGGCGGCGCATGGAGTCAACCATCTCGCGGTCGTGGGTCGCGACCAGCACCGTCGTGCCCGTGCGGTTGATGCGCTCCAGCAGCTTCATGATGCCGAGCGAGATCGCGGGGTCAAGGTTGCCGGTCGGCTCGTCGCACACGAGCAGCGGCGGGCGGTTGACCATGGCGCGCGCGACGCTCACGCGCTGCTGCTCGCCGCCGGAGAGCTGGTCCGGGAGCTTGTCCATCTTGTTCTCCAGGCCGACGAGGCGCAGCACCTCGGGGACCTGCACGCGGATGACGCTCTTTGACTTGCCGATGCACTCCAGCGCGAAGGCGACGTTCTCGTACGCCGTGCGCTTGGGCAGCAGCTTGTAGTCCTGGAAGACGCAGCCGATCTGACGGCGCAGGAACGGCACCTTGCGGTCGCGCAGCGTGGAGAGGTCCGTGCCGGCGACGTAGATGTGCCCGCTCGTCGGCTTGAGCTCGCGCGTGATCGTCTTGATGAACGTCGACTTGCCCGAGCCGGAGTGCCCGACCAGGAAGCAGAAGTCGCCCGGCATGATGTCAAGCGAGACGTTGTCCAGGGCCGGCTTGTCAGGCTGAGCCGGGTAGACGACCGTCACGTTGCGCATGGCGATCGTGGGCGGCACGTTGCCGTACCCCGCCGGACGCCCCTGCACGGGCTGCTGCGAGCCCGTCTGGGAGGCGTTGGGCGCCTGCGCGGGCGCCTCAGTTTGGTTTCTTGCCACAAGGACTCCAATCAGCGTGCGCGGTCTCGAGCGGGCGGACGCACGACCCGCCGGTCCCCGCGCGAACGGTGACGCATGATCACACGCCCTTCGCATAGTAGCAAATTGCTGCCTTCGGTCTGTGGAGAGGCCGTAGGTAGGGCGTGGCGACGCCGGCGCGCGTGCGCCCTGCGTGCGCGCGGGTGACGTGCCCGCGCACCCACTATGGAGGGCCGCGGGCACCCTGGCAATGCCCGCGGCGATTGTCCCTCATACCTGAAAGGGCTTCCACAACCGGCGGGCCAGCCGGTTGCGGAAGCCCTCGTGTCGACATGTCGGCTCCCCCGCGCCCGCATGGCTCGCGGGTGCGCGCGGACGCGCACTACGCCATCAGGTCGCGCGCCGCGGCCGCGATCGCCGGGGCGTCCACGCCGTAGTGCGCCATGAGCTCCTCGAAGCTCGCTGAGGTGCCAAACGTGTCGCGCGTGCCGATCATGCGCATCGGGGTCGGCTGCGCGACGGCGAGCAGGCTCGCGACGACGCTGCCCATGCCGCCGTACACGCTGTGCTCCTCGCACGTCACCACGCGCCCCGTCTTCTTGACGCTCGTCAGGATCGTTGCCTCGTCGAGCGGCTTCACGCTGTAGACGTCCACGACCTCGGCGTCAATGCCCTCGGCCGCCAGCGCGTCCGCGGCCTTCAGCGCCTCGTTGACCTCAACGCCGCAGGCAAGCAGGGTCACGTCCCCGCCCGCGCGCAGCACGCGCGACCCACCGAGCGCCATCTGGAAGCCGGGCTCGTAGACCTGCGGGACCTTCGCGCGGCCCATGCGCACGTAGACGGGCCCGTCGGTCGCGGCGGCGAGGCGGATGGCGGCCTTCGCGCTCTCGTAGTCGGCCGGCACCAGGACGCGCATGTTGGGCAGGGCGCTCATGAGCGCGACGTCCTCCAGCATCTGGTGACTGCCGCCGTCAGGCCCC
>CACZRK010000204.1 GCA_902783515.1 uncultured Coriobacteriaceae bacterium
CGCTGCACGAGTTCCTGGATGATCCGCGCAAGCTTGACGTGGAGATCGCCCACCTCGAGGAGCAGGGTGCCGACGCCGAGACGCTCGCGGCCAAGCGCAAGCTGCTCCGCCAGATCGACGCGATGGTGGAGGCGAACCCGATGCTCGGCCTGCGTGGCTGCCGCCTCGGCTTCGTCTACCCCGACCTGCCCGTCCTGCAGGTGCGCGCCATCGCCCACGCGACCGCGCAGCTCGTCAAGGAGGGCATGAACCCCCAGCCGCACATCATGGTGCCGCTCGTCGCCTTTGCCGCCGAGCTCAAGAGCATGCGCGAGACCATCGAGAAGACCATCGCCGAGGTCGAGCAGGAGACGGGCGTCACCCTGCCGAAGATCCCGATCGGCACGATGATCGAGCTGCCGCGCGCCGCCGTGACCTCCGACGAGATCGCGAAGTACGCCGACTTCTACAGCTTCGGCACGAACGACCTCACGCAGACGACGCTCGGCTTCTCCCGCGACGACGTTGAGGGCAAGTTCATCCCGACGTACCTCGCGAAGAAGATCTTCAAGACCAACCCGTTCGAGACGCTTGACGACGGCGTCGCGCGCCTGATCAAGATCGCCGTCGACTATGGTCGCGCGACCAACCCGGACATCAGCCTGGGCATCTGCGGCGAGCATGGCGGCGACCCCGAGTCCATCCAGAAGTGCTACAACCTGGGCCTGGACTACGTCAGCTGCTCGCCCTATCGCGTCCCCGTCGCGCGCCTGGCCGCCGCCCAGGCGACGCTGCGCGGCGAGCGCAAGTAAGTCGGATCACCTGCAGGCACCACGCGCACCGGCGATCGCCGGCGTCGCGCGCGGCTGACGGGGTCCGTTGGATGAGAGAGAGGAGGTCACCTCTGGGTGGCCTCCTCTTTTGCTTCGCGGTATCGTGAGGGCATGGCCGCTCGTCGGGGCGGTCGCGGCGCATGACGAGGAGGGCACATGCTGGGAGCCATCGATCGCGGGCAGCTTGAGCGGCGAGAGCACAACGTGCTGTGCGAGCGGGCGACCTTCGCCGACGCGTCGCGCGGCCGTCTGCGCGAGGAGCGGGAGGATGACTACCGCACGTGCTTCCAGCGCGACCGCGACCGCATCATCCACGCGAAGTCGTTCCGACGTCTCATGCACAAGACGCAGGTCTTCCTCTCGCCCGAGGGCGACCACTATCGCACGCGCCTCACGCACACGCTGGAGGTGTCGCAGATCGCGCGATCGATCGCGCGTGCGCTCGCGCTCAACGAGGACCTGACGGAGGCGATCGCGCTCGGGCATGACCTCGGCCACACGCCGTTCGGGCACACGGGGGAGTACGCGCTGTCACGCGCGATCGCGCGGCATGTCGGGCGCCTGGAGCAGTTCGAGCACGGCGAGCGGCTCTTTCGCCACAACGAGCAGTCGGTGCGCGTCGTGGAGGTGCTGGAGAAGGACGGGCACGGCCTGAACCTCACGCGCGAGGTCGTGGACGGGATTGGCCACCACACCGGCTCCGTGCGCGCGAGCACGCTGGAGGGGCGCATCGTCGCGATCGCCGACCGCATCGCCTACGTGAACCACGACATAGACGACGCCGTGCGCGCGGGCGTGCTCGACGAGGCGGACCTGCCGCCCTCGACGTCGCTCGTGCTGGGCACGAACTCGTCGGCGCGCATCGACACGATGGTGCGCGACGTCGTGCGCACGTCACGCGCTGCCGACGACATTGTGATGTCCGACCCCGTGTGGGACGCCATGATGGAGCTGCGGCAGTTCCTCTTTGACAACGTGTACACGCGCTCGGACGCAAAGGTCGAGGAGCCGAAGGCGAATCTGCTCATCGGCGCGCTCTACGATCATCTCGTCGATCATCCCGAGGAGATCCCGCACGAGTACGCGATGCGCACGCACGACCCGATCACGCTCCAGGTCGCCGACTACGTGGCCGGCATGACCGACCGCTACGCGATCCGGATCTTCCAGGACCTGTTCGTGCCGCGTGGGTGGGCGACGCCGCGCCCGTAGGCGCAGATGGCGGGCGTTACGTATGCGCGAGACGCGCATGCCGCCATGGATACCAGAGACGCATGTGACGGCGAGACACAAGTGAGGGGGTGCCGCCCGCGTTCTGCGGGCGGCACCCCCTTGAATGCTGGCGCGGCGGGACGTCACGCCAGTCAGATCACGGACCTTAGGCTACGCGGCGGCGTCGGCGTCGCCTGCGTCGCCTGCGTCGGCGGCGCCAGCATCCGCCGTGTTCGTGTACAGGAAGTCGGCGGTGACGGTCGGCGCGGTGCGCTCGGTGCCGTCGTCACCGGTCACCTGCGTCGTGCCGGTGACGGTGCCCAGCAGCGAGACCTCCGTTCCTGCCGTCGGGGTCGTCACGTCGGTCGTCGTGAGGCTGTTGACGGTGAGCACGAGCGGGCATGTCGCGTCGCCGGAGATGTTGATCAGGATGGTGCGGCCGTTCGTGCCGTCCGTCGAGGACACGATCGTGCCCGTCATCGCGATCTGGGTGCCGACGTAGCTGTCAATGCTCTGCATCAGAGGGTCGTACCAGGGCCACTCGACCGTGTTGAACGAGCCGACCTGCACGAGCGCGTTCTCCGCGTCGGTGATCGCGTTGATGGCGTTCGTGACGTCCTCCTCGCCGGCGCTTGAGCTGTTGTTCACGGAGACGGCCTTCGCGGTTGCGGTCTCAAGATCAGAGGCAGTCGCGGCGGTGTAGATGTGAAGGCTCGTGTTGTCGGAGAGGTACTGCTGCGCCTCGGAGATCTTGCTCGCGAGCTGGGACTTCAGCTCGTCGGAGGCGGGGGTCACCGTCGAGGTGCCGGACGTGGGGCCTGAGGTCTTGCCGGCGCAGGAGTTGATCGCGATCGTCAGCACGATCACCAGCGCGAGCAGCACGACGATCGGCACGAGGAACACGGGGTTCGTGTAGAACGGCTTCTGCAGGGCGCCGCAGTGCGGGCAGCGCGGCTCGCTCGGGTCCACGGGCTTGCCGCAGCGGACACAGGGATTGCCCGTGCCGAGGTAGTCGCGCGAGGATGAGCCGCTCATCGGCTCGCCGCCGTACGGCACGCCGCTACGCTCTGACGCTGTGCGGACGCGCGCGCCGCGGGCGTCAGACTCACCGCCGCGCACGCGTGACGCCACGGAGCCCGCGGCGCCGCTGACCGCGCCGACTGCTGAGCGTGCGACGTCGGCTGCCTTGCCGAGCACGCCGGCGACGCCGGTGGGAGTCGGCTGTGCGCCGCGCGATGACCGATGGTTGGTGGCGTCAGATCGCTGCGCCCGGGGGCGTGCCCCCTCGGCCCTTGGCGCGCGTCCCGCGCGGTCATCGTCGCCAGAGTATCCGTATCCGGAATCGTTCGGGGTGCCCATGTCTTCCCTCATGTGTCCCTCCAGAACTCAACGACCGCCCGAGAGGCGGGTCGTCAGGCGCGTCAGTCGTCATTATGACAGTCGCGGCCGATCGCCGCGCGCGTCGTAGGCGCGTGCGCGGTCGCGTGCAAACCTACATAGTTATAGGCTAGCACAAAGGCCTGAATCTGAGCTTGGACGCACGGCACGTGCTCTTGAAGGTCATGTGGGAGATTCATCGTGAATCCATGCCTGAGCCCGTGTCAGTCCTTGCCCTGAGTGTCGCATTGCGCGTATACTTACCATCTGTTGTGTGTACGGTGTTTCGCGCTAGCCGGCGCGACTATGAGGAACGGGATTTAGACCATGGATTACATCCGCGCAATTGAGCGCCAGCAGATTCGTGAGGACCTTCCCCCGGTGAAGGTCGGCGACAACGTCAAGGTTCATTATCGCATCAAGGAAGGCGACCGCGAGCGCATCCAGGTCTTCCAGGGCGACGTTATCCGCATGTCCGGCGGTTCCTCGCGCGAGACGTTCACCGTTCGCAAGATCTCCTTCGGTGTTGGCGTGGAGCGCACCTTCCCGCTGCACTCGCCGAAGATCGCCAAGCTCGAGGTTCTGCGTCACGGCCACGTCCGTCGCGCCAAGCTGTACTTCCTGCGCAACAAGGTCGGCAAGGCCGCCCGCCTGCGCGAGGTTCGCTAGTCTTTCGCATCAGGGACGCCACCCTCGGGTGGCGTCTTTTTTTTATGCCGTGGTTTCCGTCGCATGGCCACCCGTGACGTGGTGAAGGCCACCAGACGCCTGCGGCGTGTTCGTTGGCGCCAGTCTGGGAAGGCCGCGCGCCGCAAGGGTGATGGGGGATCGGGGAACGCATGGGGTCGCGTGATGATCGACTGAGCGTCGCGGACATACGCGCGCGCATCGCGGACGCGTCGTTTGACGACATGGGTCCGCTGCTTGACGAGCTCGCCGGCGACAACCGCGCCACCGTCGCGCGTCTCGTCGCGACTGCCCGCCGCCGTCACGAGCGCGAGGCCGCCGATCGCGAGCGCGTCCTCGCCATGTATCGTCTCGCCCGCCAGGCGGGCGGCGACGGCGTCGTCGTCGGCGTGGACGAGGTCGGCAGGGGCTCGGTCGCCGGGCCGCTGACCGTCGCCGCCGTCGCGTTGCCTGACGACCCGGTCATCTGGGGCATCGACGACTCCAAGCGCCTGACGCCGCAGCGTCGCGAGGAGCTTGCGGCGCGGATCGCCGAGGTGGCGGTCGCCATCGGCATTACCCACGTCCCGCCCGAGGACATCGACCGTGACGGCATGGCGTACTCCCTGCGACGCGCCATGGCCGAGGCGATCGCGAACACCGGCGTGAGCCCGGACGCCGTCCTCATCGACGGCAACCCCGTCCACGTGCACCCGCGCGAGCAGACCTTCACGCACGGCGACGGTCGCTTTGCCTGCATCGCCGCGGCGTCGATCGTCGCGAAGGTCACCAGGGACGAGATCATGGTGCAGGCGGACGCCCGCTACCCGGGGTACGGCTTCGCGGCCTCCAAGGGGTATGCGTCCCCGGAGCACATCGCCGCGATTCGCGCGCATGGCCTCACCGACTACCATCGCGCGACCTTCTGCCAGAACTTCCTGCGCTGACGACCGCCCTCGCCGCCCGCGTGACGCGACCGTGGGACGCCCCGGTGCGTCAGGGTGGGCGCCCGCTTGTGGCGGATCTGAGGAATTCGGTCGCCATGGGCGGGTGATGGCCGCACATTCATAAGGAATAACCCATCTGAGCAGCGATGATGACATGCGTCAGGTCGCTGTTAGACAGCTTCCGTTTCGGAGGTCCCCTCTGTCAAGCGCCCGTCAGGGGCGCTGGTGCACGATGCGCTGAAACGCAGGCCACGGGGATGGGGGAGCGGCATGGACACATACGGCATGGGCACGGGCGGCACGCTCGCGGTCGCGCAGGAGGAGCAGACGTCCCGGCAGACGACCGGCGAGACGGTGGCGTGCGAGTCCTCCGGCGACGAGCAGCCCGCCGAGGAGGTCGAGGAGGAGCGCGAGGACGAGGCGGCCGACGACGCCCCCGAGGCGGAGGGCGACGTCGTGCCGCTGCCGGGCTGCGCGCCGGCGTTCGTGCGCGATCCCGAGGACTACCCCTTTGACGAGGACATCCGTCACCTTGACATCGACAACCCGCATGAGCTGGGCATCATCGGGGAGGCCGTCGCGCGCAAGTATCTCTGGATGCGCGGCTATGACATCGTGGAGCGCAATTGGCGCACTCCCTACGGGGAGGCGGACGTCGTCGCGCGCGACCACGGGCAGGTCGTCCTCGTGGAGGTGAAGACGCGGCGGGGCGAGGAGGCGTGCCCGGAGGAGGCGGTGGACGCGGCCAAGCTTTCGCGGTACCGCAAGATGGTGCTGCAGTACCTGCGCGAACACCTGGACGCGACGTCCGTTCGTGTCGACGTGCTCGGCATCAACGTGACCATGCCGGGCAAGGCGCACCTGCGTCACATCGTCGGCGTCTCCGGATGGGACGACTGATGGGCGCGACGTTCTGCGTGACGACGGGCATGGTCTGGGGCATGGAGGCGCAGCCCGTGCGCGTGGAGGTGAGCCTATCGGGCGGCCTGCCCGGCATCGCCATCGTGGGTCGCCCCGACTCGTCGGTCCTCGAGGCGCGTTCGCGCGTGCGCTGCGCGATCCGCTCGGCGGGGTTCTCGCTTCCCCGCGAGGCAGTGACCGTCAACCTCTCGCCGAGCGACGTCCGCAAGACCGGCACCGCGTTTGACCTGCCGATCGCGGTGGCCATTCTCGCCGCGACCGGCCAGATCCCGCGCGCGGGCCTCGCGGGGTCGCTGATCGTGGGAGAGCTGTCACTGGAGGGCGAGGTCATGCCGGTGCGTGGCCTCATGGCGTACGGTGAGCTCGCCCAGAGCCTCGGCATGACGCTCGTCGGTCCGCGGGGCGCCCTTGCCGCGCATGCCGACCGCGAGGTCACGGGACGGTTCGTGCAGACGCTCGCGCAGTTCAGAGGGGGCGTCGATAATGTCGGCGAGCCGGTTGAGGTCGTGCGGGCAAGCGGGCGCCCGCCCGTCGTCACCGACTTCGCGGACGTCGCGGGGCAGGAGATCGCCAAGCGCGGGCTCGCGATCGCGGCCGCCGGTCGCCTCGGCGTCCTGCTGATCGGACCGCCGGGCATCGGCAAGACCATGCTCGCGCGCTGCGTGCCGGACATCCTGCCGCCCATCACGGAGGAGGAGATGTTCGAGACGCTGCTGATCCACTCGGTCGCGGGCGTGAGCGACGAGCGCGTAGAGGCGGGCCAGCGCCCGTTCCGCGCGCCGCATCACTCCGCCTCGATCGCGGGGCTCATCGGCGGGGGCAGGCCCGTGCGACCGGGGGAGGTGTCGCTTGCGCACAACGGCGTTCTGTTCCTGGACGAGCTCGGCGAGTTCGCCCGCAACACGCTCGGCGCGCTGCGCCAGCCGATCGAGGAGGGGAGCGTGCGGGTCACGCGCGCGGAGGGCTCCTACACCTTCCCCTGTCGCTTTCAGCTCATTGCGGCGTCAAACCCATGCCCCTGCGGGCACCTGGGCGACCCGGGACAGCGCTGTACGTGCAGCGAGGGCGCGGTCTCGGGCTACCGCGCCAAGCTGACCGGGCCGCTCGCGGACCGCATCGACGTCATGTGCCTGCTCGAGCGGCCGACGCTTGCGGAGATGATGGGGCCGGCGACGGGCAGCTCGACGGCTGACCTGCGTGCGGTCGTGACGCGCGCGCGTGAGTTCGCCGCGTGGCGCCGCGCGGGGGTTGGCGCCGCCGGCTCGACGTCGCCGCGGCTCGCGCGCCGCGGCGCGAGGATCGCGCAGATGGTGGAGGAGAGCAGGCTGTCAGGCGAGGCGATCGACCTGCTGAACAGGGCGTCGGCGCGCGGGATGTCGGCACGGGGCATCACGTCGGTCCTGCGGGTCGCGCGGGTCGTTGCGGACATGGACCAGTCCGAGCACGTGCAGCCGAGGCACCTCGCGGAGGCGCTCGGCTACCGTGAGCGGACGCTGGAGGGGTGATGGCACGATGCAGGCCAGGCTATCGGGCGAGCGTCACGTGATCGAGCGCGACTCGCCCCTGTACCCCGCGCTGCTGCGCGACCTGGACGGCGCGCCCGACGAGATCTACGTGCTTGGGAACCCAGAGGCGCTCGCGCGCGAGTCCGTCTCCATCATCGGCGCGCGTCGCGCGACGCCATACGGCATCGCGTGCGCGCAGCTCGCCGCCCGCGTGGCGGCGGAGTTCGACCTGCAGGTCGTGTCGGGCGCCGCGATCGGATGCGACCAGGCGGCGCAGCGCGAGGCGCTCGCGCGCGGCGCGTGCTCGGTCGCCGTGCTCGGCGGCGGCGCCAACGTCGTGTACCCGTCAAACGCCGAGGACCTGCTGCGGGACATCCTCGCGACGGACGGCGCGCTGCTGTCGCTGTCGCGATGGGACGCGCCGCCGCTGCGCCACACGTTCGTGCGACGCAACCCGGTGATCGCCGCGCTCTCGAGGGCGCTCGTCATCTGCGAGGCGGGCGTGCCGTCCGGCACCTTCTCGACCGCAGAGGCAGCCGAGCGCATCGGCAGGTCGGTGCTCGTGTTCCCGGGGTCGTTCTTCTCGCCCAACTCGCGCGGGTCGAACTTCCTGCTCGCCTCCAGCCCCACCTTCATGCCGCTGTGGGACGAGGACAGCCTGCGCATGGCGACGTCCACGATCTACGAGCGGCTCGCCTACGCCTCGCCGCCGGGCGGGAGGCGACCGCTGACGGGCGAGGCGCAGGGACTGGACGGGCTCCCCGCCCAGGTCTTTGACGCGCTGGTCGCCTCGCCCGAGTCGCCCGAGTCGCTCGCCGCCGCGCTCGGGACGACGCCGGTCGCGACAATGCGGGCGCTCGGTGACCTTGCGGCGCGGGGGCTTGTGGAGCGGCTGATGGATGGGCGATACTCACCAACGCAGAGCGTCCTCGCGAGCGCGCGGGGACGGGGACGACAAAGAGGGAGTGGCGAGTGAGTGACGTTGCACAGGGCAGGGGCGACGATGCGCGCGTGACCGTCGTGGGCGGGGGCCTCGCCGGCTGTGAGTGCGCCCTGAGCCTGGCGGACGCCGGCGTCGCGGTACGGCTCGTGGAGATGCGGCCGACGCGCATGACCGAGGCGCACACGGGTGGCGACCTCGCGGAGCTCGTCTGCTCGAACTCCCTGAAGGCGGTGCGGCACGACTCCGCCGCCGGCCTGCTCAAGGAGGAGCTCGATCTGCTCGGCTGCCATCTCGTCTCCTACGCGCGCGACGTCGCCGTGCCCGCGGGCGGCGCACTCGCCGTGGATCGCGCGCTGTTCTCGCAGCGTGTGGGGCGTGAGGTCGCGGCGCGGCCGCTCATCTCCGTAGAGCGCCGCGAGGTGCACGAGATCCCGCGGGACGGCCTGACGGTGATCGCGGCGGGCCCGCTGTGCGCCGGTGACCTCGCCGCTGACGTGGAGCGCGCCGTCGGCGGGCAGCGGCTCTCGTTCTACGACGCGGCCGCGCCGATCGTGGACGCCGCGTCGCTGGACATGGGCATCCTGTTCGCGCAGTCGCGCTATGAGCGCGGCGAGGGCGCCGACTATCTGAACGCGCCGCTCAGTCGCGAGGAGTACGAGGCGTTCGTGGAGAGCCTCGTCGCCGCCGATCGCGTGATCCTGCGCGACTTCGAGCGACGGGACCTCTTCCAGGCGTGCCAGCCCGTGGAGGAGGTCGCGCGAACCGGCAGGGACGCGCTGCGCTTCGGCGCCCTCAAGCCGGTCGGCATCCAGGACCCGCGCACTGGGCGTCGTCCGTGGGCGGTCGTGCAGCTGCGGGCGGAGGATCGC
>CACZRK010000205.1 GCA_902783515.1 uncultured Coriobacteriaceae bacterium
GACCGTCTTGCCCTGCTGGGCCGCCGCGATGGCCGCGACCAGGCCCGCGCCGCCGCCGCCCACGACCACGAGGTCGGCCTCGGAGTCCTTGCGCGGCTCATAGGTCGGCTTCTCGCAGAAGTCCTTCTTCGGGTCGCCGCCGGCCTGCGCGATGCAGTCCTGGACGCCGGCGATGATGGCCGCAGAGGTGATGGTCGCGCCCGTCACGCCGTCAACGGCGGTCGAGTTGTACTTGACGATCTCGTCGCCGAGCATGTCGACCGGCGCGAGGCCGAGCGAGTCGACCGGCTTGCCGTCCTTGTCAACGAGCGTGCCGCCGATGCCCGGGGTCTCAGACGCGCCGTCGACCTGCACGTCGGTGATCTTGCCGCCCGCGAAGGTCACGGTGATCGTGACCTCGTCATTCATGCCCGTCTGCGTGGAGGTGTACGTGCCGTCCTTGACGTTCGTAGCATCGGCTGCGGCGCTCCCCGCCGCGAACGCGGTCCCGCGGCTCGCGAGCATTGCCGCAGCGGCGGCGGTGAGCGACGCGCCCACGAACTGCCTGCGAGAGAACGTCGGATTGATCGTGATGGACTTCATGCGAACCTCCTTGTGTAGACCCAACCTTCGGGCGACCGGCCTCTGCCGACGTCGTCCCATGCGTGGCGACGCGTCTGGCACACACGGCGCCGTGAGGCGGCGCGCTCCCCTTTGCGCGCGCCGCTCGCGTCCTCGCGCGCCGTCGCTCGTGCCGACGCTCGTCGCATGCCCGCCATCTTCGCCGTCGGCCGTCCCGGGCGCATCTCACGATACGGTTATGCCTGTGGGAGCCGGCCTTGCCGTAGGGGATAACCGAAATGGTGATTCCCTTCTCGCGCACGGGGGCATCTCGTAATCGTCGCAGGTGCATGGGGTAAACTCATTGCGTATTCACGAGTTTTTGCTGGCGGCTATACTGAGCGGATGCGCCTGTCTGTCGCGCGTGCCGATCGTTCCAACGTATGACGGGTGGGGGCCTTCATGACGATGATGCGGTGGGTGACGGAGCTCAATCCCTGGCTCCCCGTCGGAGCGGGACTCTACTGGGCGTCCTACGCCTTCCGGATCATGAACGCCGCGCCCGCGTACGCGCTGGGGTTCGGCGCGAACGCCCCGGTGCTCGAGGACGTGTTCATGACCCTCTGGGTCGTCGCCACCTACGTCGCCTGCCGGCGCTGGGGCCTCCACCGCTCGCGCGTGCGCCTCTCGCGCGCGATGGTCGTCATCGGCGCGCTCGTCCTCGTCAGCGACGTCCTCCGACCGGCCCTGCCGACCGCGCCCGCCCTCGCGCTCATGGCGCTGGACTTCTTCACGCTCGGCGCGAGCATGATTCTGTGGGGCATGTGCTTCGCCTCGCTCGAGAAGCACCTCTCCGCGGTGCACGTCGTCGTCGCCGTGCTCAACGCATGCCTGCTCATCCTGCTGGGGCTCGCCGTGACGCCGGCGGTCCCCGCCTCGTGGCTCACCGACGCCTGCACGATCGCGAGCGCCGCCGTCATGGCGAGCGGCCGCATCTCCCTGCGCAACATCCCCCGCCAGCCGCGCACCTGGGAGCGGGCGCAGGTCGCCTGGCTGCTCGCTCAGCGCCTGCTCTATGGCTTCTCCCTCGGCTTCTTCCCCGCGGCGATCGGCGCCTTCGCCCTGTCGGGGCCGAGCGCGTCCGTGCTCGCGTATGCCGTCGTCCTGCTCGCCTGCGGCATCCTGTTCGCCAGCGCGCTGCGCGTCACCACCTACGCGCCGCTGCCCTCGCTGTTCCTCGTCGCCATCGTCTGCCTGTGCCTGCCGTTCACGCCGGGCGGCTTCTCCTCCATGATGCTGCCGCTCCTGAGCGGCATCTGGCTTTCCTGGCAGACGCTCTCGAGCGTGCAGCTCTCCGACCTGAAGGAGCGCCTCGGCATGAGCGAGCTCGACCTGTCGCTCGCGGACAAGCTTGCGATCGCCGTGACGATCCTGGCGGGCGCCGGCGCGTGCCGGCTCCTTGACGCGCTCGGGGTGCCGAAGATCCTCCACCCCGTCGTGGTGCAGCCCCAGCTGCTCATGGTCACCACGACGCTCGCGCTGCTCGCGGCGTGCATCCTGTCCCAGCTCATCGGCGAGCACCAGCAGACCGCGATCCGCGACGAGCTCACGCAGGCGGCGTCCGACCGGGAGGAACGCGTCTTTGACGACCTCGCCCGCGAGTACGCGCTCTCCCCGCGCGAGCGTCAGATCGTCGGGCTCATCGCGCGCGGCTACACGTGCGCCTTCGTCTCCGCGGAGGTCGGCATCGCCGAGGGCACGGTGAAGGCCCACGTCGCGCACATCTACCAGAAGCTCGGCGTGCATCACAAAGACGAGCTGCTCGAGCTCGTGGACCGTCACGCCTCCCAGGTCGTCTAGGCCGCCCGGCTACACGTTGATGTGCACGTGCGGGCGGTCCGTGTACTCGTGCTGCTCGCCGACGAAGATGAAGTAGTCGGCGAGGGCGTCAGCGAGCGAGCGGTCGTGGGTGGAGATGATCAGCGTCTTGCCCGAGAACTTGAGCTTCTTGAGGAAGCCGAGCAGCCAGGCGCGCGCGGTCGCGTCAAGGCCGTTCAGCGGCTCGTCAAAGCAGTAGACGTCGGGGTTCATGCTCAGGATGCAGGCGATGGCGACCTTCTTCTGCTCGCCGCCGGAGAGGTTGTAGGGCGCGCGGTCGCGCAGGCGCCCGATGTCAAGCAGGTCGATGACGTCGTCCACGCGACGCGCGACCTCCGCCTCGGGCAGGCCCATCTGGCGCGGCCCGAAGGCGATCTCCTCCTGAACGCTGGGGCAGAAGAGCTGCGCATCGCTGTTCTGGAAGATGAAGCCGACGCGCGCGTGCAGGCGCTTGGCGAAGGCGGGGTCCTTCATGGACCGCTCGTCGACCTTCTTGCCGGCGAAGTAGTAGGCGCCCTGCTGTGGGAAGACCAGGCCGTTGAGTGCCTTGAGCAGCGTGGACTTGCCGCTGCCGTTGTCGCCGATGAGCACGACCGCGTCGCCCTCGTCGATCTCCAGGTTCACGTGCGACAGCACGGGCACGTCATCATAGGCGAAGCAGAAGTCGTCAAACCAGATGAGCGCGCTGGAGCGCCTGACGCGCGGGTTCGCCTCGGCGTGCGGGTGGTGCAGCGCGACGGGGTGCTCCTCGGAGGCGGGGCGCACCTGAGCCGCCCAGGCCTCCCATTCTGACTTCTCGGACGCGTCGGCGACCTCGGTCTTGTTGCTCATGTGATCACATCAATCCTTGCAGGTAGACGAAGAGGGCCACGACGGCGGCGAGGGCGACGAGCCACGCGGCATCAACCGGGCGCCACCAGCCACCGCGACGCGTGACGTACTCGCCGTCAAAGCCGCGGCAGGTCATGGAGGCGTACGTGACGTCGGCTGCCTCCTTGGTCTTGAGCATGAGCACGCCGGCGACGCCACCCATGGAGGCGGCCTTGTCGCGATTGCGGCCCACGCTGCGCAGGCGCAGCGACGTGAGGATCTCCAGCGCGACCTTGCCGAGCGTCACGATGTTCTTGAGGGCCAGGTCGACCGTCATGACGAGGAGGCTGGGCACGCGCGCGACGCGCAGCGCCGCCGTGATCTCGTTGAAGGGCGTGGTGAGGGCGACCGTCATCGCGATGCCGACGCTCACGAGCACCTTGGTGCCCACGAGCAGCGCCGAGTGGCTCTGGCCGAGCAGGATCGCCGGCAGCATGACCACGAAGGACAGCGCCGCCGCGCCCGCCGCCACCGCCGAGACGCGCGCGAGCTTGCGCGACGGCAGGGCCGCCACGCGCACGAGCACGCACGCGAGCATGACGAGCACGAAGAGGTAGTTGCGCGCCAGGCTCGTAAGCAGGATGAGCGCAAGCCCCACCAGCAGCTTGACCGGCGCGGACGGCGAGAGGCGCGTGGCCTTCCCGTCATCCAGCCGAAAGTGAGCGAGCACCGACGTCACCGCGAGCATGCTGCGCGCGATGAATGCGTCACGGTCGCGCGGCGGGTCGTAGGCCTGCGGCTCGGCGAGCCAGGCGGGCAGGTCGCCCGGTCGTGCGGAGGTCGTCTCGCGCATGCGGCTGCCCATTGGCTCCTACGCCTGCCTGCGATCAAAGTCGACGGGCGCCTTCATCGTGGCGGTGATCAGCCGGAAGACGATGACGAGCAGCGCCACGCCAATCACGGCGGACAGGATGTAGCCAAGCCAAGCGGGCAGCGCCCCGATGGCATAGTCGGGCATGAGGGCGCTCCACTCCCAGCCGCCTGCCATCGCGCTCGGGGCGTAGCCGACGGCCTGCGCGAGGTCCTCGATCCCCCACTCGCCCCACGCGTCGCCCTCGGCGAGCAGGCCGAGCGGCGTTGCGACGACGAGCGCGCCGAGCAGGATGACCACCGGCACGATGCCGCGCAGGCTCGGGCGCGCCGAGCCGCCCGTCGCGGAGGACCCCGGCAGCAGCGCGAAGTCCGGCGCGACCTTGCGCACGAAGGCGAGGATGCCCACGCTGAAGACGACCTCCGCGAGGCCGAAGAGCGTCAGGTGGCCGACGAGCATGGCGGGCACCGACACGCTGACGGGGTACGGGCAGTACAGCGCGGCGCCGCTCGCGTCGGTGAACAGCAGCGGCTGGACGCCGAACTCGAGCGCGGCGCAGAGCGCGGCGGCGTTGATGCCCACGTAGGAGCCGACGCCGGCGCCGATGAGCTCGCCGCGCAGCCCGGGCACGGCGCGCGAGATCGCGCCATAGATCCCGTAGCCCACCATCGGCAGGACGAACGCCATGTTGAAGCAGTTCGCCCCGATGGCGAGGATGCCGCCGTCGCCGAAGAAGACAGCCTGGATGACGAGGGCGATGGAGACGGCGATCGTCGACGCCCACGGCCCGAACAGGATGGCGACGAGCGTGCCGCACACCGCATGTCCGGTCGTGCCGCCGGGCAGCGGGATGTTGAACATCATCGCGAGGAAGCAGAACGCCGCGGCGACGCCGAGCAGCGGCATCTTGTCCCGCGGCACGGTCTCGCGCACGCGCTTGATGGCGACGCCCCAGACGGGCAGCATCGCAAGCCCGAAGACCCCGCAGGTCGAAGGGCTCAGGTAGTTCTCGGGAATGTGCATGGTGCCTCCCCACGTCGGTTGACGTTTCCGGCGCGCTCGCATGGCGCGGACCACGAGGGGCCCGCCCACCTGGCGCGCCGTGGCGCGCGCCGCCCCCCCGAGGCGGCATCACGCGTGGTGCGCAATGAGTAACACCATATTCTTATTCGTGTGAACATGCAACGGTCATCGCGCTCGACGAGCCGACCGGCACGCGACGGCGCGTGGCAGCACGACTCCGGACGCACGACATGCACACGGCCCTCTTGACACCTTCGCACGAGAAAAAGCACACGGCGACCACCTCTGCGCCCCGCGCGCCCACATAATCGATACCGATACCGGCGTCATGCGGCACGGGCCGCGCGGCGCCATCGCCCGGATCGCAGAGGACGTCGATGAACCCTTCGCCCAGCGCCGCCGCGCCTGCCCGACACGGCGCGACTCACCTCAACGTCCGCTTCGCGCTCCTGCAGGGCGCGTACTTCCTCATGTACTGCGCCATCAACGCCTTCATCGCCAACAACTTGTTGTCTTACGGCATCAGCCATGCCGTCGTCGGCATGGCGATCGCGGTGGGTGCCGTCGGCTCGTCGCTGATCCAGCCCCCGCTCGGCCGCGTGCTCGATCGACGCGGCCTCACCCCGCGCCGCCTGCTGTTCGTCCTGTTCACCGTCGGCACCGCCCTCTCGCTCGCGCTGCCGTTCGTCCAGAGCGCGGCGGTCGTGACCTGCCTCTACGTCATCCTGTTCATCATCGGCCAGACGGCGCAGCCCTTCGTGAACGTGCAGGGCCTCTCGCTCGGCGCCGGCGTAAACTTCGGTCTGGCGCGCAGCTTCGGCTCGCTTGCCTACGCCGTCGCCGCCGTCATCATCGGCGTCGTGATCGCGAACCTCGGCATGGCCGCCTATGACGTGACGATGGCGGCGTTCTTCGTCGCGTGCGACGCGTGCCTGCTGCTCTTCCCCGCCTCGCCCGCGACCGACGACGTCGAGCGGGACGTCGTGCAGGAGCCCGTCGGGCAGGACGCGGAGGCAGACGCCGTCATCGCCGACGCGGGCCTCCGCGCCGAGGCCGAGACGGACGCCAAGGCACCCGCCATGGGTCCCGCCCGTGAGGGGCGCGGCGGCTTCGTGCGCCGCTACCCGCTGTTCGTCGCGGCGCTTGCGGCGGCGTTCTTCATCCTGTGCGGTCACAACGGCATCGGGATCTACCTGATCGACTTCATCGGCGACCTTGGCGGCAACAGCCAGAGCCTCGGCGTCGCCACCGCTGTCGCCGCGTGCGTCGAGGTCCCCTTCATGGCGAATTACCAGCGCATCCGTCAGGCCCTCAGCTGCACCGCGATCGTCGCCGCCTCCGGCACGTGCTTCTTCCTGAAGTCGCTCGCGACCATGCTCGCGACCTCGATCCCGATGATCTACGGCGCGCAGCTGCTCCAAGCGCTCGCCTACGCGCTCTTCCTGCCCGCCCTCGTCGAGCTGGCCGGCCATGCCGTGGAGGAGCGCGACTCCGTGACCGCACAAGCGCTCGTGACCACGACGATCACGATCTCCTTCGCGGCGGCGAGCCTGGCGGGCGCGGCGCTGCAGGAGCGGTTCGGCTCGCACGCGACGCTGCTCGCCATCGTCGCCGTCTCGGCCGTCGGCGCCCTTTCCCTCGTCGCCATGGCGCCGCGCATGCGCGCGGCCTTCCACGGCTGCGAGCGCCTGGCGCGCCTCCCGAGGAAGGCCGCTTAGGCGCTCGCTCGACCCGTGGCCCCCTAGGCCTTCGGCGCCGCCGGGGGCACCTCGCCACCGACGAAGTCCACGATCATGCCGCGGCGCATGCGGGCCTTCGCGAGGTTCTCGACGGCGTCAACGTAATCGCGCCCGAGGTCGGGATAGTCGGTGCGGGCGGACAGGACGCGCGCCTGCACGGGGCAGACGGTCACGCACTGGCCGCAGCGGACGCAGGTGTTGTTGTGCAGGCAGTAGCCGTCGTCGCCGAAGCTGATGGCCTCCATCGGGCAGCGGTCGATGCAGGCGCCGCACTGGATGCAGGTCTCCTTGTCATACTTGAGCAGGTAGGCGCTCACGTTCACGTTGGCCGCGCCGACGCCGCGCTGCGCCTTCCAGGAGGAGAGGTTGCCGCAGCAGTCGCCGTGGCACATGCACATGATGTCGACGTCCTTCATGCTCAGCGACTCGGGGACCATGCCGGCGTCCATGCACTTCTCGACCATCTGGATGGCCTCGTCCTGCGAGATGTAGCGGCCGATGCCCACCTCGTCAAAGTACTCGGCCAGCTCGCCGAAGGACAGGCAGGTCTCAAACGGGTGCTCGCCGTCGCCGTGGCACATCGGCGCGCCGAGGGACGCCCACATGAGGCGGCACTGGCAGGGGGAGACGGTGATCTTCTCGTTGGCCTTGATGATCGCCTTCCAGTCAAAGTACGGCGCGAGCTCGTCCTCCTCCACGACGTCGGCGCTCACCGGGTAGGTGTGGAACAGCGGGACCTCGGTCGCGAACGACGCGCCCGGGTCGGAACCGCCGATGCCCTGCATGTCGAACTCGGCCGCGGCCGCGAGCGCCTGGTCGCCGGACGGCTTCGTGTTGTCGCCGCCGTTGCCCAGGTAGGCGCGCAGCTCGTTGAACTCCCAGAAGCCGTTGATGTAGGGCAGCAGGTGGTACACGTCGTGGCCGGAGCGGTGGCAGCGCATGATCATGCCGCGCATGGCCAGGTCGTCAAGGATCTCCTGGCACTCGTCGATCGGGCGACCGGACAGCGCGTGGTACTGCTGCGCGTCAAAGTACTCCAGGATCGGCATCTCGATCTCGTGCTGCGCGTCCTCCTCGCTCCACAGGTACATGAGCATCTGCCAGGAGGTCTCGGTCGGCACCGAGCCGATGCCGCCGCCGATGCGGTTGATGTGATTGCGCAGCTTGACGTACACCGCGGGCACGGTCGTCCCGTCGGACAGCTTCACGTCCTTGATCTCGTCAAGCGGCGTGACGGCCTTGACCTCGGCCAGCACGTCGGAATCAGCCATGTCCTCGTACTCCGGCAGCACGTTGGCGTACGCGGACTCGCGCGTCGTGTGCGGCGCGGCGACGTTCTTGCCCCAGTAGGCGCTCGGGTCGCTCAGCTCAAAGACGAGCGCGGGATCCGTGCCGTCCGCGGCCGCGCTCGCGGCGGCGGGCTTCTCCGCGGCGGCGGACGCCCCCGCGTCGGCGGCGGCGCTCGCGGAGCCCGCGGCCTGCTTGCCCTCCGCGGCCTGAGCCGTGCCGCCGAGCACCGTGCTCGCGGCGACGGCGCCC
>CACZRK010000206.1 GCA_902783515.1 uncultured Coriobacteriaceae bacterium
GGAGAGATGCAGGCGGCAGAGGTTGTCAAAGGCGTCCACGATCACGCGTGCGTCCTGCACGAGCGCCGCGCCGCGCTCGGTCGGCGAGAGCTCGCCGCCGCGCCGCTCGAACAGGCGCGACCCCGCCTGCAGCTCCACCGACCGCAGCGTCTTGGCGACCGCCTGCCGCGAGACGTGCAGCTCGTCGGCGGCGCGCGTGAGCGTGCCCGTGTTCGCGATCGCTATCAGGTGCCTGAGCTGTCGGATGTCCATGCGCCCTCGCCACTCCTCGTCGTCGGCGTGCCACCCGGCCTGGGCCCTCGCGTCGACGCGCGCGACGTCCCGTCGCCCCGCGGCGCTCGCGCCGATCGCCGTGCCGATTGTTTTGTGGTGAAAATAACCCTTTTATCTGCGTGGCGCAACCGCACGTTGCGTCTGAGGAAACCGTCGGGAACGCCCTCTGCGCCGCCGGTCGCGTAGGATGCGCCCCGAGGCGCGCGGGACAAGGGGATGCCGCGCACCATTCGGACACGTCGCGGGGCGGTAGGGCCGCCCCGCATACGAGCGGAAGGGTCAGCATGCAGAACACGGTCAGTCGCAGGAGCTTCCTCGCGGGCGCGGGCGCCGTCGCGGCGGTCGCCGCGGGCGCGGGCGTCGCCAACGCGGCGGAGTCGGCAGGCAAGGACGTCGCCGCCAGCGCCGCGTCGGCGAAGGGGACGGGCACGACGATCATCACGCGCGAGACGCTGGAGCAGGGGACCTGGTCGTTCATGGTCCCGCCCGAGCCTGTTGCCGAGGGCGAGATCGCCGAGACCAAGACGCACGAGGTCGTCGTGGTCGGCTCGGGCGCGGCCGGCCTGTGCTGCGCGGTCTCTGCCGCCGAGCAGGGCCTGGACGTGATCGTCTTCTCCGCCGGCACCAAGCCGCTGTCGCGCGGCGGCTCGTTCCAGGCGATCGGCTCCAAGTACCAGGCCGAGCACGGCGTCGTGGACAACCCGGAGCTTCGCCGCGTCCAGACGGGCATCGACCAGGTCGCCGGCTGCCGCATGATGGACATGCGCAAGTGGGCGCGCTGGGAGAACCGCTCGGCGGAGTCCATGGACTGGATGATCGACAAGATGGAGGCGAAGGGCATCCACTGCTCCCTCGCTGTCCCGTACAAGGACGCCGACGGCATCCTTGACACCCCGGCGGGCGAGCACAACTTCTGGACGGAGGAGCAGCCCATGGGCGTGTTCCAGGGCGCGCCGCTCGTTGCGAAGGCCTGGGCCGACACCTTCACGGACGACCTCGGCGGCGAGATCGACTACGCCACGGTCGCGCAGTACCTGGAGCGCGAGGGCGACCACGCGGGTCGCGTCACCGGCGTGATCGCCAAGGACGCCGACGGACGCTACGTCCGCTACGAGGCGACGAAGGCCGTCGTGCTGGCCACGGGCGACTTCTCCAAGGACTTTGACATGATGGCGCACTTCGCGCCCTACGCGTGGGAGCAGTTCAAGGACGTCCTCACGCCCGAGGTCGACTATGACGCCGAGATGGTCTACACCGGCCTCATGCCCGGCACCGGCCAGAAGATGGGGCTGTGGGTCGGCGCCGGCTGGCAGAAGACCTACCCGAACCCCTGCGCGATCAACGGCGCGGTGTCAGGCCCGACCCACTGCGTCGTGGACTCGTTCTGGGGCATCAACCTCGCCAAGGACGGGCGCCGCTTCCACAACGAGAACACGAACTTCGCCTTCGGCGCGTACACGCGCATGAACGTGAAGGGCGGCGTCGCGTTCGCGATCTGGGACTCCCAGTACGCCTACACCGAGCAGCAGTGGGACGGCCTGGGGTGCACGATCGACAACGTGAACGGCGACGCGTTCCTGCCGACCGACCCCGCCGGCCAGCTCGCGTCGTGGGACGCCGCCGTCCAGGCGGGCCGCTACCTGAAGGCCGACACGCTTGACGAGCTGCTTGACCAGCTTGCCGCGCAGGGGCTGGACAAGGAGGAGGCTGCCGCGTCCATCGAGCGCTACAACGGCTATGCGCACAATGGGCTGGACGAGGAGTTCCACGTCAACCCGAGCCTGCTGCACCCGATCGAGACCGGCCCGTTCTACGCGGCGGTCACACCGGCGTCCACGTTTTTGTGCGTCATGGGCGGCCTGCGCTGCGACGAGCACTGCAACGTGCTGGACACGCAAGACGAGCCGATCGAGGGCCTCTACGAGGTCGGGACGATGATCGGCGACTTCTACGCCGGCGCGTACAACTTCGCCTTCCAGGGGCAGAACCTGGGCGCCTGCTGCACCACGTTCCCCTATCTGCTCGGGCGCGACCTCGCCGAGCTGTAAGGGATGGGGCGAGCCGCAGGGAAGCTGCATGACGGGAGACGGGGCGTCCGAGGCCGGGCGCCCCGTCTCTTTTGGCATGCGCTGGGCATGCGCTGCCGCCGCGTGCGACAATGGCCGGGAGACCGGCCGAGCCGCACGCGGCCGCCGCACGCGGCGACGCACGTGGTCGCGGATGACGCGCGCGTGCACGGCCGGCGGGATGACGGGCGCAGGCGTCGCGTGACGCCGCCAGAGACGAGGAGCATGACGTGGCAGACCTGATCGAGCGATTCTCGCGCACCCCGGCGAACTTCCGCGCGCTGCGCGACATGATCGGCATGCGGCAGGACGAGTTTGCGGAGATCGTGGGCGTGGACCGCTCCGCCATCCGCCGCATGGACGGCGGGAAGGAGCCGATCAGCGACTCGGCGTGGTCGGCGCTGAGCGCGCTGCTTGACGAGCACGAGCAGTGGGTGGGGGACAACATGCGGGCGGCGGAGCGCACCGAGCCGGGTGGGGAGCCCGTCAGGCTCGTCTACTACCGCTCGTTCGAGGACTACGACGAGGACTTCGGCGACTGGGTGTCCGCCGACGTCGTCGCGCGCGAGTGCGCCGTGCGCCTGCTCGCCCTGGGATACCGCGTGGAGTTCTTCTACAAACAGCGCTGAGGCCGCGCGCCCGCCCGCGCCGCCATTGCCTGGCGACGCGCGAGGTGACGCGCGACACGACGAGGCCCCGCGGCCGGCTCGTCTCGAGCGGCAGCGGGGCCTCGTTCATGCCGGCCGTGCGACGCCGGCGGGCGCGTCGGGCGTCAGGTACGGGCGCCGACGGCTGCGAGGGCTAGTTCTTCGCGGCAGCGACCTTCGGGGCGTCGGCACCCTTGCCGGCGGTGCGGGCGAGGATGTTGGCGTAGACGGCGCCGGAGATGTTGTGCCAGACGCTGAAGACGGCGCCGGGGATGGTCGCCATCGGCATCGCGGCGAAGTGGGTCGTGGCCAGGGCGACGGCGAGGCCGGAGTTCTGCATACCGACCTCGATGGACAGCGTGCGCATCTGGTCGCGGTTGAGGCCGAGCACGCGGCCGACGCCGTAGCCGAGGGCATAGCCGAGGAGGTTGTGCAGGATGACGACGGCGATCACGAGGGCGCCGGTCTGGAGCAGGCGGGCGGCGTTTGCGGACACGACGGACATGATGATCAGGGAGATGCCGATCACGGACACGAGCGGGAGGACCTTGCCGCAGGCCTTCGCGAACTTCTCGAAGAGGGCGTTGATGATGAAGCCGAGCACGATAGGAGCAAGGACGACCTCAACGATCGAGAGGAACATGCTCATGAAGCTGACGTTGATCGCCTCGCCGGCAAGCAGCAGGACGAGCGCCGGGGTCACGACGGGGGCGAGGATCGTCGTGCACGCCGTCATGCCGACGGACAGGGCGACGTCACCCTTCGCGAGGTAGGTCATGACGTTGGAGCTCGTGCCGCCGGGGCAGCAGCCGACGAGGATGACGCCCACGGCGATGTCGGCCGGCAGACGGAAGATCTTCACGAGCAGAAACGCGAGGAGCGGCATGATGATGAACTGGGAGAGGATGCCCGTGATGACGGCCTTCGGCTTGGTGAAGACGACCTTGAAGTCGCTGATCCGCAGCGTCATGCCCATGCCGAGCATGACGATGCCGAGCAGCCAGTTCACGATCTTCGTGGGCAGCGCCGCGTGAATGGGCGCGGGGAAGACAAGCGACAGGACGGCTACGACCAGCGCAATAATCGCCATGTACTTCCCTGCCCAGCTGCTGATCTTCTCGAGAACGTTCACTGTGCGTCACTTCCCTCCACGCGCGCCGCATCGCACCAAATGTGGCGTTGACCATTAGACGCTCCCGACGCGCCGTTGCCGGTGATGACGGGGGCGCTCAATGCCGTCTACGGCCCCATTCAGACCGCTTGGCCTTGAGTGGCACGGAATTATGACACTCCGGCTGAAACGTGCTTCAGATTCCTCACGAAAGGGTTTCGAACGCACGTCACCGCGACAGATGCGCCACGTGCCGGTCATAAAGTTTTCCAGCGGATGAACGAGCGGTGTCAGAACGTTAACGAACGGCGCCAGCGAGCGTCAGTTCCGCGCCCGACCGCGCATGTGCTGGCGGCGCGCGCATCCGTCCGCGCCGTCGTGACGCGCGTGCAACGCGCCTGACACGCGCGCGCAACGTCGGGGGTGCGCAACGTCTCGGTGCGCCCGTCGCAACGCGTTGGTGCGCCGCGATGATCGCGCACGCAGGGCCCGCGATGCTATCCTCGGGGTATCGCGCACCGGGTCGGGGGACCCGGGCGGTCGACGACGCGTGCGAGGCGCCGCGTCGCCGTCCGTGCACGCGCGTACGCCAGAAGGGGGAAGCACGCATGGAC
>CACZRK010000207.1 GCA_902783515.1 uncultured Coriobacteriaceae bacterium
AATCGGGCAAAGTGACCTGATTAATTGCAGGAATACGTGCATACTGTTTGATATCAGTTGGACACACGCTCGGCGCATCACATCGGAGGCACCCATGCTCACGTATGACCTGGACGCGCGGGAGTCGGGGCCGAAGTACCGCTACCTCTACCGGTGCATCCGCCACGACATCCGCACCGGCACGCTCGCGGAGGGCGCGCGGCTCCCTTCCAAGCGCGCGCTCGCGTCGCACCTGGCGGTGAGCGTGAGCACCGTCGAGCAGGCCTACGACCTGCTGGTGAGCGAAGGCTACGTGTTCGCGAAGCCGCACAGCGGGTTCTTCGTGGCGGCGGGGCGCGTGGAGGGCGGCGCCTGGCGCGACGACGACGCCGACGCCGCGGACGAGCCCGCGCCGGCGATTGACCTCAAGGCGAACCGCGAGAGCATGGGGCTGTTCCCCGCCGAGTCGTGGTCGCGCGTGATGCGCGGTGTCCTCGCCGACCGCGACGACGACCTGTTGGACACGATCCCGTTCAACGGGCTCGCGAAGCTGCGCGCCTCCATCGCGGGCTACCTGCGGGAGTTTCGCGGGATCTCCGCCTCGCCGGCACGCATCGTGGTGGGCGCGGGCACGGAGTACCTGTACGGCAAACTGCTGCAGCTCTTCGGCCCGACCGCGGTCATCGCGATGGCGGACCCGGGCTACAAGAAGCTCGCGCTCATCTCGCGCGGCGCCGGCACGCTGTGGGAGCACATCCCGGTGGACGAGGAGGGCATCAGCATCGACGGCCTGCGGCGCGGCCGCGCCGACGTCGTGCACGTCTCGCCGGCCAACGTCTTCCCCCTCGGGTTCTCCACCTCGGCGGCGCGGCGCGCGGCGCTGCTTGACTGGGTGCGCGAGCGCCCGCAGCGCTACCTGATCGAGGACGACTACGACAGCGAGTTTGACTTTGACAGCCGGCCGCAGCCGCCGCTGTTCACCCAGGACGACAGCGACAGCGTGATCTACCTGAACACGTTCTCCAAGACGCTCGTCCCCTCCATCAGGATCTCGTACATGGTGCTGCCCGAGCGGCTCATGAGCGTGTACCGCGACCAGCTGAGCTTCTACTCGTGCACCGTCTCCAGCTTTGAGCAGCTCACGCTGGCGCGGTTCATCGACGAGGGCTACTACGAGCGACACGTGAACCGCCTGCGCCGTCACTATCGAGAGGCCCGTGAGCGCATGCTGGAGCTGGTGGAGGCGAGCCCGCTCTCGGTGATAGCAACCGTGCGGCGGCCGAGCGTGGGCACGCACCTGCTGCTGAGCGTGGACACGCGCCTCTCCGACGGCGAGGTGAGGCGCGCCGCCGCCGAGCGCGGGATGAGCCTGGCGATGCTCTCCGACTACTGCGAGGAGCCGACCGTGCGCACGTCGCAGACCGTGGTGCTGAACTACGCGAGCATCTCCTCGGAGCGCGCGCCGGGCGCGATCGACCTGCTGGCGGACGTCTTCCGCGACGACATCGCGCGCGTGCGGCGGCGCGAGGCGCGCAACTGACCTGAAATTTCTCTCGCGAATTGTGACTGTGCCGCTGCGGGGCATCGCCGTACCGTGCGTTGCAGCACGACCGCATGAGCGCGCCGCGCCCGGCGTCAACGACTCGGCACGCCGGCGCGGCGCCACACACCACACGAGAGATTGCGAGCACCCATGAGCGCACAGCTGAGAGACACCTACGGCCTGTTCATCAACGGCGAGTTCGTCCCCGCCTCCGACGGCGGCACCTTTGACACGTTCAACCCCGCCACCGGCGAGCGCATCGCGACCTGCGCCGAGGCGACGAAGGAGGACGTGGACGCCGCGGTCAAGGCCGCCTGGAAGGCGTTCCCCGCGTGGAAGGCCGTCGAGCCCTCCACGCGCGCCAAGATCCTCCTGGACATCGCGGACCGCATCGACGAGAACGCCGCCCTGCTCGCCGAGGTCGAGACTCGTGACAACGGCAAGCCGATCCGCGAGACGACCGCCATCGACGTCCCGTTCGGCTCCGACCACTTCCGCTACTTCGCCGGCGTCCTGCGCTCCGAGGAGGGCTCCGCGTCCGTCCTTGACGGCGACATCATGAGCCTCGTCCTGCGCGAGCCCATCGGCGTCGTCGGCCAGATCGTCCCGTGGAACTTCCCCTTCCTGATGGCCGCCTGGAAGCTCGCCCCGGCGCTCGCGGCAGGCGACTGCGTCGTCATCAAGTCCTCCTCGTCCACCCCGCTCAGCCTGCTCCTGCTGGCCGACCTCATCAGCGACCTGCTGCCCGCCGGCGTCCTGAACGTCATCACCGGCAAGGGGTCGCGCTCCGGCGAGTACATGCTGCAGCACCCCGGCTTCCGCAAGCTCGCCTTCACCGGCTCCACCGAGGTCGGCCGCAGCATCGCCCGGGCGGCGGCGGACAAGCTCATCCCCGCGACGCTCGAGCTCGGCGGCAAGAGCGCGAACATCTTCTTTGACGACTGCGACATGGACCAGGCCATCGCTGGCCTCCAGCTGGGCATCCTCTTCAACCAGGGCCAGGTCTGCTGCGCCGGCTCCCGCGTCTTCGTGCAGGAGGGCATCTACGACGAGTTCGTCGCCCGCGCCGTCGACCAGTTCAACAAGGTGATCATCGGCGACCCGCTGGACCCGCAGACCCAGCTTGGCGCGCAGATCAACAAGGCGCAGGCGAAGAAGGTCGCCGGCTACATCGACATCGCCCGCGAGGAGGGCGCCACCATCGCGTGCGGCGGCGAGCCCTACACCGAGGGCGCGTGCGCCAAGGGCGTCTTCTTCAAGCCGACGCTGATCACCGACGCGACCAACGACATGCGCGTCGCCCGCGAGGAGATCTTCGGGCCGGTCGCCGTCGTGATCAAGTTCAAGACGGAGGAGGAGGTCATCGCCATGGCGAACGACTCCGTCTACGGCCTGGGCGGCGGCGTCTGGACGCGCGACATTACCCGCGCCCTGCGCGTCGCCCGCAGCATCGAGACCGGCCGCATGTGGGTCAACACGTACAACGCGATCCCTGCCGGCGCGCCGTTCGGCGGCTACAAGGAGTCTGGCATCGGCCGTGAGACCCACAAGGTCATGCTTGAGCACTACTCGCAGCTCAAGAACATCATGATCAACCTGAACGACGCCCCCTCCGCCTTCTACCCGGCGCGGTAGGCGCACGCGGTAGGTGCACGCGGCAGGCTCCGCAGGCGGCACCAGGGCCGCATGGCGCCCGACGGGGGCGCCGGGCGCACGGAGGGTCACGAGGTCAGGCGGGCGCGTCATCCGAGGGGTGGCGCGCCCGCGCCCGTCTCTAGGCGCCGAGGCGGTCAAAGTTCACGGGGCGATAGAACAGGTCGCGCAGCTCGTCGGCGTCGTGCGTCTGCCCGAGCGCCCACATCGTCTTGGCGACGAGCGCCTCCAGCGTCATGTCGTCGCCCTTCAGCACGCCGGGGTGCTCGCTGTACGCGCGCCCGACCTCATAGACACCGAGGTCAAGCCCCTCCTCCGCCACCTGCGTGGTCACGACGAGCGCGCGTCCCGCGTCAAGCCAGTCAAAGATCGCGCGGCGCCACGAGGCGTCGTCATACTCCGGGATGCCCCCGATGCCGAACGTCTCCAGCACCACCGCGCGATAGCGGTCGCGCAGCATGCCGAGGATCTCGGGCGAGAGACCCGGGGTGAGCTTGAGCGCGATCACGTCCGCGTCCACGCGGTCATACCACCGCGGCTCGTCGCGAGACGCCCCGGCAGCCCCGGACGCGTCCGTCGCGCCGGGCATGCCCGCACCGCCGTGCTGGATGACCCGCCGGTTGCGCACGACAGCGATGCGCGGGAAGTTCACGCTCTCAAATGCGTCAAAGCTCATCGTGCGCTGCTTGTGCGCGCGCGTGCCCGCGATCACCGAGCCGCCGAACACGACGCTCACGTCTCGGCTGCCCGGCGACGTCACGTAAAGCAGCGCGTCGTACAGGTTGATCTTGCCGTCCGTGAAGGGGTCGGCCATCGGGCGCTGGGAGCCCGTCAGCACGATCGGCTTGGGGCTTCCCTGGATGAGGTACGACAGCGCCGCCGCCGTGTAGCCCATCGTGTCCGTGCCGTGAAGGACGACGAAGCCGTCGTACGCGTCGTAGGCGCGGCGAATCTCGCGTGCGATGACGAGCCAGTCCTGCGGCCGCATGTTGGTGCTGTCCACGTTCATCGGCTGGACGACGTCCAGGTCGCAGAGGTCCGCCGCCTCGGGCACGAACCGTGCGAGCTCCTCGCCGGTCAGCGCCGGCGTCAGTCCGTCCTCCGCAGGCATGGACGCGATCGTGCCGCCCGTCGCGACCATGAGCACGCGCCTGCGCGCGCCACGCGCGTCTCCCGTTGCTTCGTGGGCATCCCGTCTCATCTGGCTCATCTCCCTCACACGCACGGCGAGATTCCCGCCGCCCCGTCATGTCCCCGCGCCCTCGTGCCGGGCGTGCGCGCCGTGACCGTAGCACACGCGCCGCCCGCATGGGGGTGCGCGGGCGACGGACACCGTTTCACGAGACGCGCCGAATCGCCGCGCCCCTCTCGACAGCATGGGACGCGAGTAGTACACTTGTTCGCATAGTAGCGCGCCCGGCACCCGTTCGCAACGAGAACCACCGAGACAAGCGCCGATCCAATCCGCCCGGCCCTGGCCCAGCAACGAGGAGGGAGACCGCCATGAGCTCCGCCGAACGCGAGCGCACCTACATCGCCATAGACCTCAAGTCGTTCTACGCCTCGGTGGAGTGCCACGAGCGCGGCCTTGACCCGCTGACGACGAACCTCGTCGTCGCAGACACGAGTCGCACGGAGAAGACCATCTGCCTCGCGGTCTCGCCGTCGCTGAAGTCCTACGGCATCGGCGGGCGCGCCCGGCTCTTTGAGGTCGTGCAGCGCGTGCGCGAGGTGAACGCCCAGCGCCGCGCCGCGAACCACGGCAGGCCGCTGCGCGACCCCTCCTACGACAACCGCCTCGTGCAGACGGACCCCACGATCGCCCTCGGGTACATCACCGCCGTGCCGCAGATGTCGCACTACATGGACGTGAGCGCCTCCATCTACGACCTCTACCTGCGGCGCATCGCGCCCGAGGACATCCACGTCTACTCGATAGACGAGGTGTTCATGGACGTGACCGCCTATCTGCGGACCTATCGCACGACGGCGCACGAGCTCGCACGGTCGCTCATCCAGGACGTGCTGGACGCGACGGGCATCACGGCGACGGCGGGCATCGGGACGAACCTGTACCTCTGCAAGGTCGCCATGGACGTGGTCGCCAAGCACATGCCGGCGGACGCGGACGGCGTGCGCATCGCCGAGCTTGACGAGGCGACGTACCGACGGCAGCTCTGGACGCACGAGCCCCTCACTGACTTCTGGCGTGTCGGACCCGGCTACGCGGCGAAGCTCGCGGCGAACGGCATGCACACGATGGGCGACGTCGCGCGCCAGAGCCTCGTCGACGAGGACGTGCTCTACGACCTGTTCGGCGTGAACGCGGAGTACCTCATCGACCACGCCTGGGGTGTCGAGACGACCACGATGGCGGACATCCACGCCTACAAGCCGCGGTCGAACAGCGTCAGCACCGGTCAGGTGCTGCCCCGACCGTATGACGCCGACGCGTGCCGGGTCGTGGTGCGCGAGATGGCGGTGGAGCTGTCGCTGGACCTGGTCGCGAAGGGGCTCGTCACCGACTCCGTCGGCCTCATGATCGGCTATGACCGCGCGAGCCTGGACGACCCTGACGCGATGGCGGCGCATGGCGTGGACGTCGCCATGGACTGGTACGGCCGCGCCGTGCCGAAGCACGCGCAGGGCGGGGCGAGCATCGGGCGATACACCGCGTCGACGCGGCTCATCTGCGACGCGGTACTGGCAATCTACGATCGGGTCGTCAACCCGTCGCTGCTCTGCCGGCGCATCACCATATCGGCGAACGTGGTGGAGGAGGCGGTCGCGCAGGCGACGCCGCGCGTGGAGCAGCTCGACCTGTTCACCGACTACGAGGAGCAGGCGCGGCGTCGCGAGCAGCTTGACGACGAGCTGCGCCGCGAGCGAAGCGCCCAGGAGCAGATCCTGCAGATCAAGCAGCGGTTCGGGAAGAACGCGATCCTGCGCGGGACGGACTTCGTGGAGGGCGCGCGCACGATTGAGCGCAACGGCCAGATCGGAGGTCACAGGGCATGACGCAGCAGGCGACGACCGGATGGCACAACGTGGTCGGCGCGACGCCCGACGAGCTCAGACGCGCGGAGATCGAGTCGCTCGTGCGCTACGGCGACATCATCGACCTGCCCGCGCCCGTCTCCCGGCGCCATCCCCGCCAGCCGGCGGACGTCCGCGCCGCGCAGTTCGCGCCGTTCGCCGCGCTCGTCGGCTACGGCGACGAGGTGCGCGAGACGGCGCGCCTCACCGAGGAGCGGCGAGAGCTTGAGGAGGACGAGAAGCGTGAGATCGATGAGGTGCTGCAGGAGATCGCCCGCCTTCTCGCGTCCCACACCCCGATCACGGTGCGTGTGAGATACTTCGTCCCCGACGCCCGCAAGGCGGGCGGCTCGTACGTGGAGGCGGCGGGCGCCGCGCGCCGCATCGACGCCTACCGGCGCACCCTCGCGCTCGCCGACGGCACCATGATCCCGATCGCCGACATCGTGCACGTCGACGTCGAGGGTGGCCTGCGATCAGACGACGCGGGGGCGTAGCGCTCCCCCGCGGACATGAGGGGAGACAAACGCATGACGCAGCGGGTTCAGAAGGTCACCAGGGCTCGCGGACCCGTGATGCTGCTCATCGCGGCCATGGTGTGGGGCGGCGCGTTCGTCGCCCAGACGATCGCGTCCCGCAGCATCGGGCCGCT
>CACZRK010000208.1 GCA_902783515.1 uncultured Coriobacteriaceae bacterium
AGCGTGTTGGTGAGCACAGACCTCCAAAAGACGTTCTGTGACTGCGGGATGGCAACCGTCCATATAGTCTGACGCAAACGACACGATGCTCATAGGCACTCCCTGTTTATGGCTCTGACTAGGGGAATTGTACGATAGACTTGTTTGAAAGAGGAGAGGGGAAGCAAGGTTAGGCTTCAAGTCTCCTTACGAGTTGTGTGCAACGAGTGAAACGGAAACGAGTTTGACCATTCCCGTTGGAATCGGAGTCCAACTCCCGTATAGTACTTTCTCGCGCGGAAACGCAAGGACAGACACCGATTGGGATGTCGTCTAACGGTAGGACAACGGATTCTGGTTCCGTCAGTGGGGGTTCGATTCCCTCCATCCCAGCCAATGTCCTGCTCCGTTTTCGCAGACATATGGCCCGCTCGTCTAGCGGTTTAGGACGCCGCCCTCTCAAGGCGGAGATCACCAGTTCGAATCTGGTACGGGCTACCACGTCACCCCGAGCCGGCATTGCCGGCCTTTTGAGCCGGCATCTGCCGGCTCTTTTTGTATGCGCAGCACGTCAGGCGCGTGCCGCGGGACGTCGGCCGGGCACGGCGGGCTGCGCGCCCAGGTGCCGCCCGCCGTGCCGCGACGCGTGACCTCCCGTCCCTATGCGCACCCGCCGCACGCGTCGCACCCGCCGGTCGCCCCGCACACCGCGGCGAAGCCGCCCATGGCGGTCTCGCGCAGCGTCTCGGGCAGGGCGGCGCCGACCTGGCGCGACGCCTCGACCGCCTCGTCAAACGTGAGGGGCAGGCGCACGCCGCACAGGGCGAGCTGCGCGGCGGTGAAGGCGTCCGCCACGCCGATGACGTTGCGCACCTGACAGGGGACCTCAACGAGCCCCCGCACGGGGTCGCAGACGAGGCCGAGCAGGTTGCCGGTCGCGATCACGGCCGCGTTCGCGCAGTCCTGCGCCGTGCCGCCCAGGGCGTCGACGAGCGCCGCCGCGGCCATGGCGCTCGCGGTGCCGACCTCGGCCTGGCAGCCACCCTGGGCGCCGGATACGCTCGCGTTGTGCTCGTACACGGCGCCGACCGCCGCCGCCGTGAAGAGGGCGCGGGTGAGCGTCTTGTCGTCCAGGTCACGCGCCTCGGCGAGCGCGAGCAGCGCGCCGGGCAGCACGCCGGAGGCACCGGCGGTCGGGGCGGCGACGATGACGCCCATGCTCGCGGAGCGCTCGATCGTCGCCATGGCGTAGGCGCCGGCGCGTGTGACTACGCTGCCACAGAGGTCGCACCCCTTGTCCTGCGCGCCGGCAAACAGCGCCGCGTTGCCCTCGATCATGCCGCCGAGCGTCTCGACGGGATCGCTGATCGCAGACGAGACCTCCTCGCGCATGACGCGCAGCACGCGCGCCATCATGGCGTCCACGGTGCCCTCGTCGCCGCGGATGTCGGCCTCGCGGGCGCGCATGACCTCCCCGATGCCCATGCCGCGCTCGCGGCAGAGCGCGAGCAGCCCCGCGCCGTCGGAGAAGTCGAGCGCGCTCACAACGTCGGGGGAGGAGGCGTCGCCGAGCTGCGGCACGAGCTGGACGGACTCGACGCCCCGCGCCGCGCGTATGTAGGCGCACACGACGTCCTGCGGCGCCGAGTCCATCTCAAAGACGGCGTACGCCATGTTCCCGGGCGTCGTGCGGTAGCTGCTCATGCGCGCGATGTTCACGCCCGCGTTGCCGAGGGCCGACGTCATCATGGCAAGCATGCCGGGGACGTCGCGATGCGCCACGAACAGCGAGGGCATGGCCCCGGTCAGGTCGACGGAGATCCCGTTCACGAGCGTGAGGCGCGCCTTGCCGCCGCCGACGGACTCGCCGCGGACCGAGATCCGCTCGCCGTCGGCGAGCGTCACGCTGATGTCCACCGTGTTCGGGTGCATCTCGGGCTCGCCGTCCTCAAAGGAGAAGGTGACGTGCATGCCGGCCTTCTCCGCGAGCGCAAAGGAGTCGCGGATGCGCGGGTCGTCGGGGTCAAAGCCCAGCAGGCCGGCGACGAGCGCGCGGTCCGTGCCGTGGCCCGCGTGCGTCTTCGCGAAGGACTTGTACAGCGTCAGCCGTGCCTCGGTGATCGGCGCGGGGCACAGGCTGAGGGCGAGCCGCGCGATGCGCAGGGCGCCCGCCGTGTGGGAGCTGGACGGCCCCACCATGATCGGCCCAAGGATGTCAAACACGCTGCCCACGCTCATGAGAACCCCCTGACGGCGCGCCCGGCGCCGACGAGGCCGCGCGGGCGCGCGAACGAGTGACGAGATCGATTGCGGCCGCCGCGTCGCGAGCGAGCGCCGGCCGTGCGACGAAATTATATCGGGTGCGCGGGGCGGGCGCGGCAGAGGGGTAGACTGGAGGGCGGAGACCATCATCACTTCGTCGATCAGGGGGATGCATGACCGAGTCAAGAACCGTGCTCGTCACGGGCTTCGAGCCGTTCGGCGGGCAGAGGGTCAACCCGGCGCTGCGTGCGGTGAGCGCGCTGCCCGAGACGGTCGCCGGGGCGCGCGTCGTCACCCTGCGCGTGCCCGTCACCTACGAGGAGGCGGTGCCGACCGTGCGCCGCGCGATGGACGCCGTCGCGCCTGACGCGATCATGCTCGTCGGGCAGGCCGCCGGGCGACCCGACGTCACGGTCGAGCGGGTCGCGATCAACGTGGACGACGCCGTCGCGCCCGACAACGCGGGGACGGTCCGCTGCGACACGCCGATTCGCGCCGACGGCCCCGCCGCCTACTTCTCCACGCTGCCCGTGCGCGACATGCTGCGCGCCATGCGCGAGGCGGGCGTCCCGGCCTCGCTGTCCAACTCGGCGGGCACCTACGTCTGCAACCACCTGATGTACGGCGTGCTGGACGAGATCGCGCGGGCGGGCGGCGGCGCGATCGCGGGCTTCGTGCACGTGCCGCTGCTGCACGAGCAGGTCATCGCCGGCGGCGACATGCGCGGCAAGCCCAGCATGTCGCCCGAGGACATCGCGCGCGCCCTCACCGCCGCGGTCGAGGCGATCGTGCGCGCGCTCATCTGAGCGCGGGGATACGCGAGCATATGGACGAGGGCGCCCCGGGATGCCCGGGGCGCCCTCGTCATGCGACGCTCGTGAGGTCGCGAAGGTCGTGTATGGTCGGTCGTGCCGACGCGATCAGGTCAGGCCGGCATGGCCCCTGCCGGCATGGCGTTGGCGCGGCCCCCGTCAGAGCGCGAGGCGCTCCGCGGCGACCAGGCGGCCGAGCGCGACCTCGCGCCCGAGTAGCTCCATGCTCTCGCCGAGGGGCGGGGACACCTGGTTGCCGCACTCGGCGACGCGGATCGCCTGGAAGACCTTGCGCTTGCCGGCGCCCAGGCGCTCGGGCAGCGGCTCGAGCGCGGCGTCGATCGCCGCCGCCTTCCAGTCACCCTCGCCCAGCGCCTCAAGCGCCTCGTGCGCGGCGCGCAGCACGTCGCGCGCGCCCTCCTTGGCGAGGTTCTTCTGCACGGACTTCTCGTCATAGGTCGGCTCGGCGCCCTCAAAGAGGAAGCGGGCCTTCTCCACGACGTCGCCCGCCAGGGTGGTGCGTGGCTTGAGGATCGAGCTCAGCAGGTCAAACCAGGCGGCGCGGCCCTCCTGCTCGTAGGCCCCCTCCTCCACCAGGCCGGCCGCGGCGAGCTGCGGCACGAGCACGCGGCGGGAGAACTCCTCGTCGGTCATCGCGCCCAGGTACTCGCCGTTCATCCACTCCAGCTTGCGCTCGTCAAAGACGGACGGGTTCTTGGAGATGCGGTCCAGCGAGAACGTCTCGCAGATGCGCGCCGGCGGGATGATCGTCGTGTCGCCGTCAAGCGACCAGCCGAGCAGCGCGAGGTAGTTGACCATGGCCTCGGGCAGGTAGCCGGCGTCGCGGTACTCCTCCACGCTCGTGGCGCCGTGACGCTTGGAGAGCTTCTTGCCGTCAGGCCCCAGGATCATGGACAGGTGCGCGAACACGGGGACCTCGTAGCCGAGCGCCTCGAACACGAGGATCTGGCGCGGCGTGTTGGAGCGGTGGTCGTCGCCGCGGATGATGTGGGTGATGCCCATCTCGCCGTCGTCCACGACCGTCGCGAAGTTGTAGGTTGGGGTGCCGTCCGTGCGCATCAGGACCATGTCGTCCATGTCGCGCACGTCAAAGACCGCGTCGCCGTGGACGACGTCGTGCACGACGATGGGGCCGTGCTCGTCGGGCACGCGCAGGCGCCAGACGTGCGGCTCGCCCGCCGCGATGCGGGCGCGTGCGACCTCGGGGTCAAGGTCGCGGCAGGTGCGCTGGTAGCCCTGGAACGAGTCGCCGCGTGCGTGCGCCGCTTCGCGGGCGGCGGCGAGCTCCTCGGCCGTGCAGAAGCACGGGTACGCGTTGCCGGTCTCGATCAGGCGCTGCAGGGCCGCGCGGTAGTGGTCCATGCGCTGCGTCTGGTAGTAGGGGCCGTGGTCGCCGCCGACCTCGGGGCCCTCGTCCCAGTC
>CACZRK010000209.1 GCA_902783515.1 uncultured Coriobacteriaceae bacterium
CTGTTCTGCGTGACGTTCAACGGGCTCTCCAAGAGCCACATGATCGCCGGCTTCCGCATCGGCTGGATGTCCATTTCCGGCAACAAGGAGCTGGGCCGCGACTACATCGAGGGCATCAACATTCTCTCCAACATGCGCCTGTGCTCCAACGTGCCGGCGCAGTCCATCGTCCAGACGGCGCTGTGGGGCCATCAGAGCGTGAAGGACTACCTCGTGCCGGGCGGGCGCATTTACGAGCAGCGCGAGTACGTGTACAACGCCCTGAACGCGATCGACGGCGTGAGCGTCGTGAAGCCCGACGCGGCGTTCTACATCTTCCCGAAGCTTGACCGCGAGAAGTTCAACATCACCGATGACGTGCAGTTCGCGCTTGACCTGCTGCGGGACAAGAAGGTTCTGATCGTGCAGGGCACGGGGTTCAACTGGGTCGCGCCGGATCACTTCCGCGTGGTCTACCTGCCGCGCATCGAGGTGCTGCGCGAGGCCATGGACAAGCTCGCCGACTTCCTGAGCTACTACCGGCAGTAGGGCGCGGGCGGAGGCGATCTGCGTGGGAACCCCTTCCTCCACAAACGCGCAGGTCATAGGCACCACGCCAGCAGC
The DNA here is from genome assembly GCA_902783515.1 of uncultured Coriobacteriaceae bacterium. Taxonomy (GTDB): domain Bacteria; phylum Actinomycetota; class Coriobacteriia; order Coriobacteriales; family UMGS124; genus CAIFEU01. Next base: position 604 of record CACZRK010000209.1, read on the forward strand.
AGCGTCGAACGCGGTCACTCGCGCGTCATTGACGCCACGAGCTTCTCGAACTCACTCCTGCTGTGCACGTCCGTCTTGGCGTACATGTTGCGGATGTGGGTGCGCAACGTCTGGACGCTGATGTAGAGAAGGTCGGCGGTCTCCTCGACGCTTCTGCCCTGCGCGAGAAACGCCGCGACCTCGCGCTCGCGCGGGGTGAGGCGGTAGTGCATCGCCAGGCGGTCACAACGCTCCTGGATCTCGGCGTCGTCTGCTCTGCTGTCGTGCCGCGGCGCGCGGTAGATGCGCATCCCCCAGAGCTTCTTCGCCGAGATGGCGTCGCCGATCCACAGCGTCACGGCAGCCAGCAGCAGGAACACCACGACGGTGATGGTGAGCTGGCTCATCTCGGTGAGGGGGATGATGCCCGTGGAGAGCTGCAGGTGAAACCCGAAGACGCCGACGAAGAACGACAGGCTCTTGACGGCGACGCCGACGCCAAGCACGAAGTTGAGCGCATGGGGGCTCTCGCGGGCGATGTAGACGCACGCGAGGAGGAACAGCGCCTCGTAGTAGTAATAGGCGGCGTTGATGAGGGCGACGGGGAGCATCGCGGCGCTCGTCTGGATGACCGGGAGCAGTAGAAACGCAGTCATCGTCAGCGTGAACACGACGGATTGTATCTTCGGCCAGATGCGCATCGTGCTCGCCTTGCGCAGAAACGTCGCATAGAACAGGAAGACGGCGGCAAGCATGCCGAGCACGTACGGCACATTCCTGTTGACGTAGTCGCCGAAGAGCATGGACGCCTCAACGTGCATGACGCCGAACACGGCGCTGTACACGGCAACGTTGAGCAGCGGTTGGATCGCGACGAACGGCCTTCGGGCGTCGGTGCCGCGGGAGGGGCGCGGCGTGCTCGTGGCGCTGGAGAGCCCGCGCTTCGCGAGCTCGACGATCGACGCGTTTTTAGCTGCGGTCGAGACGATCGCCGTAAGCACGACGACGCCGAGCGCCTGCGCGGCCGCAACGAGCTCAAAGGAGTTCGTGAGCCCCATCGCGAAGGGGAGCACGACGTTGTCGACAAGCATGTATCCGACGAGGGAGACGATGGCGATCACGGCGATGTCGGAGAGCGGCAGGTCGCTGAGCGCCATGATCGCGAGAAGTGCGAGCATAGACGACAGGGCGTGGAGCGCGAGCTGAAACGCCGAGGCCGCGACCATTGCGTCAGCCGCGAGGCACGCGTAGAAGCCGGTGCCAAGGAACAGCAGGATCGCCGCGACGAGCCAGGGAACGAGCGCTGGCGACACGGCTCGACGGATGGCGCGGGCGACGGCACTCACCGCGTCAAAGGCAAACGCGACCACGAGGCCGCCGCAGGCGGTGCCGATGGAGAACGCGTAGCACCCGAGCTTCAGGGTATCGATGGACAGGTAGTCGCGCAGCGCGATGCAGCCGCAGGCGATCTCGTGAAACGACCCCCACAGCGAGAAGAACAGCGCGACGATCAGCCCGATGACGGGCATATGGGGTGCTACCAGAGTGCTACCAGATGTGATGCCCTGTGCCTGCCCGTCTGGCTCAGCGGCGTCCTTGTTGTGCTCGGGCTTTTGGAGCTTGTTGCGCATTCATATCACCTGACCTGCAGAAACGGAATATACCAAACGATTAGGTAGAGCGATCCGCGGCGTTACCGAACGTTTGGGGTGTGATCACTCATGCGTGGCGACGATGATACCCGCAAGCAGGAGGTGCCTGCCGCACGCGGGCACGAAGCGAAACGTCGGGGGGAACATCGTGGACAAGAATACCAAGAATACGAGGAACGCATCGCGCACGCCACAGCGAATATCGGTCGCCATCGCCGGCCTTGCGCTCTGCACGGGCATCGCGTTCTGCGGCACCATTGCTGCCGCAGAGGACGCCGCGCAGGCGGATCAGCCGGCCGCGCAGCAGACCAATCAGGCAGCCGATCCCATGGCTACCGGCATGAGCGACTTCCAGCAGCGCGACGCCGGCCTCTTTCCGGACACGGCGTATAACCAGACGTATCTGAACGCGGGCAACCGCGGTTGCAACTCGTGCCACGAGAGCCTTGACTCCGTCATGATGATCGGCAGCAACGGCAGCCATCCGATCGAGCGCATGGGTAACACGTCCACGCACAACTCCACCATCCTTGACTGCATGAGCTGCCATGACCTGCACTCTGGCGACTACGGCATGTACTTCGCGGACGCGCTGCACGCCGCTCACTACTCGAGCGCGACGTTCACCGACTCGCTCAACGGCAACTGCTGGAGCTGTCATGCGATGACGGACTCCGCGGACCTGACGCAGGTGGGCACATGGTCCATGCCGCTGTGGGAGGAGATCATGTATGACGCCTCCGCCGGCGGGTTCCCGGACACGGCGACGAACGCGTATACGCGCGAGTTCCTTCAGTACCAGGGCCATGAGAGCGGCAACGTCACTGACATGAGCGTGGACAGCGCCACGCCCTTCCAGGTGGAGATGAGCCAGGACCTCACCGACAAGGACGACATGTTTGTCGCGATCAACCATAACGGCATGTATGGCGAGGAGGACCTGTTCACCACCGAGAACACGTTCACCATCACGGGCGTCAAGGAGCCGAAGACCTTCACGTACGATGACCTTCTGGCGATGCCCCAGACGACGACTCGCGCGACCATGGAGTGCGCCGTTACGGGTTCCGCCGGTCATAACATCTATAACGCCGAGTACACCGGCGTCTCGCTGAGCTACCTCGTGAACGAGGAGTGCGGCGGCCTGCTGGAGGGCAACAACTCAGCCACCGTCACGGCATGGGACGGCTGGGTGAACGGCGGCATGAACCTGCCTGCGAACGAGTACGTCGATCATGGCATCATCGCGCTCAAGATGAACGGCGAACCGCTCACGTACGAGTTTGGCGGCCCCTTCTCAATGATCGCGCCCGGCATGGCCGGGGGGCCAAACACCAAGTGGATCAAGTCCATGGACTTCAACCACGTGGATGCGCCGAGTGACTTTATCGCGGATACCTTCCCGCACCTCCCCGGCGACGAGCTGAATCCCGTCTCCGCGGCGTGGTTTGCCAATGACGGCGAGACCTTCTCGATGGCAGACGGCGTGGAGCTGAAGGGGTACGCATACAGCTTCGCGACCCACATGGGCTCCGCGCTTGACAAGATTGAGTTCAGCACCGACTACGGCGTGACCTGGCAGTCCTTTGAGGTGCCGGATGACTTTGACCCGTACCAGTGGACGACGTTCACGTTCACGTGGAATCCGCCGGCCCCCGGCACCTACGTCATCAAGGTTCACGGCGTGAACACCGACGGCCTCGCGAACGAGACCGATGCCGGCATCATCGTCAACGTCACCGAGTAACCGAGAGGGACGAGTGGTATTCATGAACAACACCGCCATCAAGATTGGCGCGATCGCCTCCGCATCGATCCTCGCGGGCACGGGCGCCGCAGCCGTCCTGCAGGGCGTCGCGGGAACGCATGCCGTCATGCCGATGCTCCCCACGACCGCGCTTGCTCAGGAATCGACCGAGGTCGCGAGCGCGTATGTGGATGTCGCGAACGTGCAGGGCATCTTCTCGTTTGACCAGATCACGACGACGCCCAACGAGCAGATCGCCGGCACGTTCCGCAAGGCGACCTCCATCCTTTGCGGCAGCAACGCAGCCCCCCGCGCGGTGTCCGTGGACAAGTGGCAGGTCGAGGTCACCGGCGACGTCACCAGCGGGTATACCGCCACGCTGACCGAGGCGGCGAAGTCAACCGCGCCGGTGAGCAGGATCAGCACCTGCTCGTGCCGCAACAACCTGCCGGGTGGCACCGCGATCGCCACGGCGCAGATAGAGGGCATCGCCGTCGCCGACCTTCTGAGCCAGGCGGCGCCGAGCGACGACGTGAATGCCGTGATCTTCTCCGCATCCGACGGAGCCCAGCTCGCGCTCCCGCTTGACTACGTCCTTGACCACGCGTCGGTGCTCGTGTACAGCGCAAACGGCGCAGCCCTTGACGAGTCCTTTGGCGGCACGAACCAGCTGTGGATCGAGGGCGCTGCGGGGCAGAGCTTCCTGCGCGACATCGTGAAGGTGGAGTTCGTGGCGTGCGACGAAGCCTCCATGCCCCAGGTGCCCGAGATGATCGAGACGGACCTGCAGTACGTGAACCGTCCTAACGTGAGCATCCAGCGATAGGCCCGAACCGCCCGAACTGACGTCCAGGGGAGCATCATGCGACGCGAGCAGCTGTACACGGTTGGCGAGACCATCACGTTTGAAGGCTATGCCGACGACTACGACAAGGCGATCCGTGCCATCCAATTCTCGCTTGACAACGGCAAGACCTGGACGGAGTACGCGACGACCGGCGCGCATGCGGGCTGCTGGGTGTACTGGCACTTCGCGTACGAGGCCGAGCGCCCGGGCAGATACCTGCTGCGCGTGCGCAGCGTCAACGAGGACGGGAAGGTCAGCCCGACCGACGCGAGTATTGAGTTCAGCGTGGCATAGCGCCGCCCGTCGCCGTCTGCCGCGCCCTCGACGCGCGGGCTGCGCGAGGGCGCGGGGCACGGTCGAATCGCCGGCGATGGATATGGCGGGCACCTCGCGACTGCGTAGGTGCCCGCCTCGTCATGTTGCGCGCCCCCGCCCCCACGCGCCCGTCACGGTCCCTCCCACCTCGCGCGACGTCAGAAGATCGGCTTCTTCCCGTTCGGCAGCACCGCAGGCTTCTTGGGCAGTCGCGCGTACACGTAGACGTCGTAGGCGGCGAAGCACGCGACGACGGCGCCCATGACGTAGAACCACGGGTTGTTCTCGGGGGCGAAGTAGGGGCTGATCAGCGACCACATGTTGCCGAGCGGGTTGAAGCTCATCACGCACACGAGGACGAGCACGATGACCAGCTGCCAGCACGTGCCCAGGCGCGTGCCGCGCTCGCGCCAGAAGAGGCCGGGCGCGCAGACGATGATCACCTGCGTGAAGATCCAGAACTTGAACATGGAGACGTCGCCGAGCTCGACGCGCAGGAAGTTCAGCGACACAAAGAAGATGGCGATCTGCGCGAGCGCGACCAGCACCGCGTGGCGCAGCGGCGCCTCGGGGCCGAAGATCGCCGCCCGCTCCGTCGTGACCGCGTGATAGAGGCAGAAGACCTCAAAGCCGACCCACACCACCTCGCCGATGGCGCCGAGCATGAAGAACCAGAAGCCGCCCACCGCGTGGTTCGCCGCGAGGAACACCCAGATGCCCATGAAGTCGGCGGCGCAGTAGAACGTGTGCATCCAGAGCGGATACGGCGCGCTCTTCTCGCGGACGACGAGGACGAAGGAGTACACGTACACGAGAAAGCCGAGCGCGAACGTGATGATCAGCGCCGAGAGCGCCAGCGCGAAGTGGGGGTTCTGCAGGCTCGGGCTGTACGTGAAGTCCGAGAGCCGCAGGTCCACCCCCGTCGGGTAGCTGGCGAAGATGCGATCGATGAGGTCCATGGCGTCACCCTTCCATCGGATTATTACTGTACGTGTAAAGTAATGGAAACGCCTATACGCGTCAAGCCTTCGGTGCGCACAATGGCGTATGCTCGACCGGTGACGTCCGCACGACGTCCGCATGACGCATGACGGGAGACCAGCTATATGAAGTCAAGAGGCTACACATAGGTTTCCAGGAAGAATCGGACGTCAGCACAGCAGGCCAAGCAAG
>CACZRK010000210.1 GCA_902783515.1 uncultured Coriobacteriaceae bacterium
CGGGCATCGTGTGGATCAGGTGGTAGCCGCGCGCGGCCGTGAGCATGGCCAGGCCGACGCCGGTGTTGCCGCTCGTCGGCTCGATCACGGTGCCGCCCGGCTGCAGGGAGCCGTCGGCCTCGGCCGCGTCCAGCATCGCCTTGGCGACGCGGTCCTTCACGGAGCCGCCGGGGTTGGTGGCCTCGTACTTGCCCAGGATGCGCGCCTTGCCGTCAACGAGCGCGGACAGGTCGATGAGGGGGGTGGAGCCGATGAGGCCCTCGATGCGCTGCGCGTACTTCATGATGGATCCTCCGTCGTGTCTGGGTGGGTGCCCGCTGGTTGGGAGGGGCGGAGCCGCGCGCACCGGCGCCCGGGCGTCCCGCATGCCCCGCGTCACTCCCGCGGGGCACTGCGTACTATATCGCCTATCTAGTCGGTAGTCTTACTAGATTTTGAATCTCGGCGGATTTTAACGTCGATGAAACATTGCGCGCAGGCGCGCCCGACGCACGAGGAGGGGCCCCGCGCGCGGCTCCCGCCGGCGCAAGGCCCCTCCCCCATCTCAGTCGCGCGCGTGCCGGCTCGACCCGCCTGACCTACTCGACCTCGGTCAGCGCCGCGAGCTTCGCGTAGATGTCGGTGTTGTCGATGCTGCCGTCAAACTCCTCGGCGCCGGCGCCGATCGCCCAGATGCTCACCGGGGCGCCCGTGTGGGCGTAGGTGGTGTGGTCCAGGCCGGACTTGTGATTGAGGATGTGGCACATCGTCATCGAGAAGGGCTGGTAGGAGCCGTAGAGCTCGTAGTCCTGCTCGGACATCGCGGCCTGCGAGCCGGCGCCCACGGTCACGGTGCGCTCGAAGGCCGTGCGCAGCTCCTCCAGCTCCTCGTCGGTCATGACCAGGGAGCCGTTCTTGCCCGCCGGGTCCATGCCGGCCGCGGCGTCGCTGCCCTTGGCGACGAGGCCGAAGTACTTCTCGACGTCGGCGAGCGCCTGCTCAAAGCTGACGTTGCCCTTCGCGTAGTCGGCGGCCACGTCGCTGTCAAACTTGGCGTACGACATGGTCTGGCTGGCGAGATTCGGCAGGAAGGTGTCGTAGTTCGTCGTCTTGTAGCCGATGCCCAGGCCGCCGGTCTCGTGGTCGGCGGTGACCAGGATCAGCGTCTCGTCGGGGTGCTCGTCGTAGAAGGCCTTGGCGACCGAGACGGCCTGGTCAAGGGCCAGCACGTCACCGATGCAGGCCGCGGCGTCGTTCGCGTGGCAGGCCCAGTCGATCTTGCCGCCCTCGCACATCATGAAGAAGCCCGCGTCCTCGGCCTTCGCGTCGGCCGTCAGCAGGTCGATGCCCTTCTGGACGTAGTCGGCGAGGCGCCACTCGTCGGCCGCGGCGTCCATGTCGTAGCTCATCGCGCCGCCGTCGGCGACCGTCTCGGCGAGGATGAGCACGCGGTCGCTGCCCGTGGAGCCGGGCTCCAGGGCCTTGGCGTCGGCCTGGGTCTTCACGACCTTGTAGCCGTTGTCGGCCGCGACGTCGGCGAGGTCCTCCAGCTTGTCGTCCTTCCCGTTGCCGGTCGCGCCGAGGAAGGCGCCGCCCGCGAAGAACTCAAAGCCGCTGGACGCGAGCTCCTGGCCGATCTCGTAGTACTTGCTGCGCTTGGACTGGTGCGCGTAGAAGGCCGCCGGCGTGGCGTGGTTCATGTTCACCGAGGTCAGGACGCCAATCTTGTAGCCCTTCTGGGAGTGCAGCTTCTCGGCGATGGTCTCGTAGGACTCGGTGAGGGTCTCCGGGTCCATGTTGATGGTGCCGGACAGCGTCTTGTGGCCGGTCGCGATGGAGGTCGCCGTGGAGGCGGAGTCCGGGCAGAACGAGGAGCTGTCAAAGGTCGTCACGCTCGCGACGTGCGGGAAGCCCATGAAGCCGAGCGGGGACTGGACGACGGCGCCGTCGTGCTCGGTCGCGCCCTTGTAGAAGCTCGCGACCTGCACCTGCTCGTTGCCCATGCCGTCGCCGATGAACAGGAAGACGTACTTCGGGATCTTGCCGGACGCCTTGGCGTCAGCCTTGGCGGACGCCTTCGCGTCGGACGCGGCGGACTCGGCGGCGTGGGCGGACACGCCGGCGACGCCGGCCGCGGCGATGCCCAGGCCGGCTGCGGCGCCGGCGATGAAGGTGCGGCGGGAGACGTCCGAAGCGGTGTGGTCCTGTGCGTTGAACATGCCGATGCGATCCTTTCCTCGTGTGGGTGCGCGACTCGGCGCGGCGTCGCCCTCTCGGCGTGACGCCTGCGAGCATGCCGACGCGCTCGTCGTTGCGCCGGGGCGGCCGCGCCGGCCTCCCCGATGCACGACTTGCATTCTCGCCGCGGCGCCACCGGGCGCGGTAACGGGTGCGCGAGGTCTTGGTAAGGATGTCCGGCCGTCATGTCATGCGACGGTGAGGCGCGTAAGGGACGTGTCAGGAGGGCGGGGCGACGTCGAGAGGGTCGTCCGCGCAACGGGCGCCGGACGGCGCGCCGTCAGCCATCGCCGTCAGCCGCGCGGCTCACGCCTCGCCGTCGCGGTAGCGGCGCACGTAGTCGCGCAGCACCTCCAGGTAGCGACGGGCGATCGGCGAGAGCGGGCGCCCGTGGGGGTGGACGCAGCCGAGCCGCATGACCTCGTCGCTCACGAGCGGGACCGACACGATGCCGTCGCCGTTCAGGTCGCTGGAGAGGATGCCGGACGAGATCGTGTAGCCGTCCAGGCCGATGAGCAGGTTGAAGAGGGTCGCGCGGTCCGAGACGACGATGCGCTTGGGCGTGGGCCGCTCGGCATGGAGCTCCTCCGAGAAGTAGAAGGAGTTCTCGACGCCCTGGTCGTACGAGAGGCGCGGATAGGGCGCCAGGTCCTCGAACGTGACCGACGACCGCGACGCCAGCGGGTTGTCGCGGCTCACGAAGACGTGCGGGCGCGCCTCAAAGAGCACGTCAAAGTCCAGGTCGGCGCTGTCAAAGATGCTGAGCATGACGTCGTGGTTGAAGTGGCTGAGGTAGACGATCCCCAGCTCGCTGCGCTGCGTCCGCACGTCCTCCACGATGTCGTGCGTGCGGCCCTCCAGCAGCGAGAACTCGTAGCGGTCGCCGCCGTCGGTGCCGCCGTACTCGCGCACGAGCTCCACGAACGCGTTCACGACGAAGGCATAGTGCTGCGACGAGATCGCAAAGACGCGACGCGGGGCGCGGCCGCCCTTGTACTGCCGCTCAAGGAGGTCGGCCTGCTCCAGCACCTGGCGCGCATACGAGAGGAACCGCGTGCCCTCCTCGGAGAGGGTGACGCCGCGGTTCGTGCGGTAGAAGATCGTGATGCCCATCTCGGCCTCGAGCTCGGCGATGGCCTTGGAGAGGCTCGGCTGGCTCACGAAGAGCGCCTGGGCCGCCCGGTTCATCGATCCGCTCTCGACGATCTGGATGAGGTAGCGCAGCTGCGTCAGTGTCATGGTGATGCGATTGTAGCGTGTCAGGCGCCCGGGGGCCGGGTGAGGCGCCCACAAACTTCCACGACGTGGTAGACTTTTCGGGTAGGGATTTCCAACAATGTCTATCGACCTTATGCGTGACGAGCGGCCCCCGTCCGCCACCCCGCCCCGCCGCGGCGCCCGCGCAGCGCGCGCCCGAGGGCGTGACGAGCGGACGGCGCATCACGTCCCGCACGGTCAGACGGGAGTGCGCCCATGCTCGTCTCAACCAAGGGCAGGTACGCCCTGCGCTTCCTGCTTGACCTCGCGCAGCACCAGGGGGACGGCCCCGTGCCGCTGAAGGACGTCGCCGAGCGCCAGGGCATCTCCAAGAAGTATCTGGAGCGCATCGTCGCGCTGCTCGGCCCCTCGCGCATGCTCCGCATCACGCGCGGCTACCAGGGCGGGTACGAGCTGAAGCGCGACCCCTCCCTCGTGAGCGTCGCCGAGGTGCTGCTCTACACCGAGGGCGGCTTCCTCCCCGTGCCGCTGGAGGAGTACGAGGAGAGCGACATCACCGCGTACGCCTGGCAGCGGCTTGAGGGCGCGATCACGCGCTGCCTGGAGAACATCAGCCTGCAGGAGATCCTGGACCACTACGCCGAGCAGCAGGCCGCGTCGCACGCCGTGACGGACGGCGACGCGGACGCGACGGCGAGTGCGGCGGGCGACGCGTCGACGGCGAACGACGACGGCGCGGCGTCTGGCGAGGGCGTCACGAAGACGGCGTGACCGACGACGGGCACGGCGACGGCGGGCGCCGGCAGGACCCTTATCGTTCCGGCGGCCACCGGGGGCGCACGAGCACCGCGCGCGAGTCGAACGGCTGCCGCGGCCGAAAGCACGCGCCGGGAAGGTCGCAGACCGGCTCGACCACGAGGCGCCCGCCGCGGTCGTCGGCGCGATCGGACGCGGCGACGGCGACCACCGCGCGCCCGTAGCTCCCCCGCGGCGCGCATGCCAGCGCGTCCAGCAGGCGGTCCGTCAGGTTGAACGGCAGGTTCGCGAGGATGCGCAGCTCCGGCCGATCCGCCGGTCGATCCGCGTGCGATGCACACGCGCGCGACGAGAGTGCGCGATCCAGCACGGCGAATGCGTCACCGCAGGTCACGCGCGTGCGAGGACGTCGAGAGAACCGGGCGCGCAGCACACGGCAGAGGCGCGGGTCCAGCTCGACGAGCCGCAGCGGGACCGCCGAGGATACGCGCGCCGAGACCGAGCCGATGCCTGCCCCCAGCTCGATGACCTCAAGGGGCGCACGAGCAAGGGGCGCGCGGGGATCGGCGCGGATGACCCCGAGCGCGTCGAGCATGGCGGCGATCCGACCCGCGTCGCACAGGAAGTGCTGGTCAAGCTGACGATCACGATCGCGACGACCGGCGCGCCCACGCGGAAGCGGGCGGCACGCCCAGCGGCCGCGCGAGCGCGGGGCGCCCGCGCGAGGATCGCGCGAGCGCGAGGCGCCCGCCCACGGGCCTCTCGACGGGGACGTCATCAGAACGGGCTGCCGCCGCCGCAGTAGCCGTCGCAGTAGTAGACGCTGTGGACGGCGACGCCGCTGCTGGGGATGGACTCGATGATCATGCCGTCGCCGATGTACATGGCGACGTGGTAGATCGAGCCGCCTCGCGCGTAGAACACGAGGTTGCCCGGCACGAGGCTGCTCGCGTCCATGACGAGGTTGCCGGCGCTGACGACGGTGTTGTACTGCACGCCGGACTGATGGTACAGGTAGTAGCCGCAGTCGCCGTACGCGCGCGACGTGAGGCCGGAGCAGTCGAGGACGCTGTAGGGCGTGCCGAGGTAGTTGTAGGCGGCCGAGACGACGTCGGCCGGCTGGTAGGCGGACGACCCCGATCCCGAGCTCGACGAGCCCGAGGACGTCGAGGAGCCGTCGGAGGAGGGTGCGTAGTCGGTCGCCACGTAGGAGCCCGAGTCGTC
>CACZRK010000211.1 GCA_902783515.1 uncultured Coriobacteriaceae bacterium
AGGACACACGGCACGCCCCGGCGTGTGCGATAATCGCAACCCTACGACAGCCGCGCCCCGCGCGGCGGCGCCCCTCCCCGCGCACGTGCCCGGACGGCGCCCGCCCCGGCAGCGCGGCGCGCACCATGTCAGATCCCGCGCACAGCAAGGAGCACCCATGTCGGACACCGCGTCTTCGCCCTCCACCGTCACCCCGCACTGGCCCGCGAGGGCCATCGTCACGAGCGGGCAGCCGTACGGCAACAAGGACCTGCACTTCGGGCACATCAGCGGCGTCTTCGTCCCGGCGGACTTCTACGCCCGCTTCCTGCGCGACCGCATCGGCGCGCGCAACGTCGCCTTCATCTCCGCGACCGACTGCTACGGCTCGCCCATCATGGAAGGCTACCGCAAGAAGGTGGAGACCGAGGGCTACGCGGGCACGATCGAGGACTACGTGGGCGAGAACCACGCGCGCCAGGCGCAGGCGCTCGCCGCCTACGACATCTCGCTTGACATGTTCGCCGGCAGCGCGATCGAGCCCGAGAAGCACGCGCACGACGCCCTGACCGCCGAGATCATCACTCGCCTGCACGAGCGCGGCTTCCTGCGCCTGCGCCAGACCAAGCAGTTCTACGACCCCGAGGCGAAGACGTTCCTGAACGGCCGCCAGGTGCGCGGCACCTGCCCCGTGGAGAACTGCAAGAGCGAGAAGGCCTACGCCGACGAGTGCGACCTTGGGCACCAGTTTGAGCCCGAGGACCTCATCAAGCCGGTCTCGCAGCTCACCGGGTGCACGCCCGAGCTGCGCCCCGTCAGCAACTGGTACTTTGACCTGCCGGCGTTTGCCTCGTTCATCGCGAGCGAGGTCGCCCGCGAGCAGGAAGACGAGCGCGTGCGCCCCATCGTGCCCTCCACCGTCGCCGAGTGGCTCATGCCCCCGACGATCTACGTCAAGAACAAGGAGCGCGCGGCCTACGAGGCGATCGCCGCCGAGCTGCCCGCCCACACGACCGAGCCCGTCGCCGGCAAGGAGTCGTTCGCGCTCACCTTCGCCGACTGGGAGGCGCGCGACCGCGCCCACGAGCAGCTCGCCGCGGCCGGCATCTTCATCCGCACCGGCAAGACGCTGCTGCCCTTCCGCATCACCGGCAACATCGCCTGGGGCGTGAAGGCGCCGGTCATCGACGGCGTGGAGGGCCTCACCACCTGGTGCTGGCCGGAGTCGCTCTGGGCGCCGATCTCCATCACGGCGGCGCTGCTGGAGCAGGACGCGCACAGCGGCGCGGGGCGCTACGCCTCCGACGACTGGCGCGACTGGTGGTGCTCGCCCGACGCCGCGCAGTACCAGTTCATCGGCCAGGACAACATCTACTTCTACTGCGTCGCGCAGCCCGCGATGTGGGAAGCGCTCGGCTGGGGCCTGGACCAGAGCGTGCCGGTCGCGAACTACCACATCCTGTTCATGGGCAAGAAGGCGTCCAGCTCCGGCGCGGTCAAGCCGCCCATGGCCCGCGACCTGCTGGACTACTACACGCCCGAGCAGCTGCGCGCGCACTGGCTGTCGCTGGACCTGGGCGCCAAGCCGGTGAGCTTCTCGCCCAAGCCGCTGGACCCCAAGGTGCGGGACAACCCCGCCGCCGTGGACCCCGTGCTGAAGGAGTCCGCACTGCTCACGAACGTCTTCAACCGCCTGGCCCGCTCGTGCTTCTACGGCGCGGCCAACGCCTGCGCGGGCATGATCCCCGCAGGCCGGCCGAGCGACGAGGCGATCGCCGCGTGCGACGCCGCGCTGCGCGACTTTGAGGTCGCGATGTACCTCACGAACCTCGCCGGGGCGATGCACGTCGCCGACGACTTCATCCGCGCCGCCAACAAGCGCTGGAGCGACGCGAGCAAGGCCGCCAAGAACGCCGGCGACGACGACGCCTACGTGGCGGCGCTGCGCGACGCGTTCCACGAGCTCAAGTGCGCCGCGCTGCTCATGCACCCCGCCGTGCCCGCCGGCTGCGAGAAGATCAGGGAGCACCTCGCGATCGACGCCGAGCGCCTCTTCTCGTGGGACAACGCGTCGCTCACCTTTGACGAGCTGCTCGCCACGATGGGCGAGCGGCCCGGCGAGCACGCCGTCGTGGAGCTCCCGCCGCGCTTTGACTTCTTTGAGCGGCACCCCTCGCAGCTCAAGCGGTAGCGGAGATCGTCGAGAGGGGCGTCGGGAACTGCCTGCGTTGGATGCGCGTCGGGTGCGCTGGGCGTGCATCGGCGCGGGTGGCGTCGCCTGCGCCCCCGTGCGCGCGCGTCACGCCTGCGCACGGGGGCGGCCTTCTCGACGTCCGCGTCACGATTTCTCCACACTCGTGGGCCGTTTGTCATCTGCCTGAGCCGCTTTGGTAAACGGTCGGTTACGAACCCTGGACGGTCTCGTTTCACGTGACAGTGCGCACTGAGACGTGCTATGGTACCCACCAATTCAGTAGGCGAGGCCCACGCGGGCATGACACGACGGAGGAGGGGCGAGACGATGCGCGTGTATAACTTCAACGCAGGACCTGCCGCACTCCCCCAGAGCGTGCTGGAGACCGCCGCGGCCGAGCTGCTCGACTACCATGGCTGCGGCATGTCGGTCATGGAGATGAGCCACCGCAGCGCCGAGTTCCAGGGCATCATCGACGAGGCCGAGCGCGACCTGCGCGCGCTGCTCGCCATCCCGGAGAGCTATCGCGTCCTGTTCATGCAGGGGGGCGGCACCGGCCAGTTCGCCGCCGTGCCCATGAACCTCATGCACCACGGTGTCGCCGACTACATCGTGTCCGGCACGTGGTCCAAGAAGGCGCGCCAGGAGGCGACCAAGTACGGCACCGCCAACGTCATCGCCTCGAGCGAGGACGCGGGCTTCGCCTTCGTCCCGGACTGCGCGGACCTGCCGGTGGACGCCGACGCGGACTACGTGTACCTCTGCCAGAACGAGACCGTCAACGGGACGCGCTTCGCGACGCTGCCCGACACGAAGGGCAAGCCGATCGTCGCCGACGTCTCGTCGTGCTTCCTCTCGGAGCCGGCCGACATCACGCGCTACGGCGTCATGTACGGCGGCGTCCAGAAGAACGTCGGCCCCGCGGGCGTCGTGATCGCCATCGTGCGCGACGACCTCATCGCGGAGCCCGCCTTCGCGGGCACGCCCGTCATCCTTGACTACAAGACGACCGCCGCCAAGGGTTCGCTGTACAACACCCCGCCGTGCTGGAACATCTACATGTGCGGCCTCGTGTTCAAGTGGCTGCGCGCCCAGGGCGGCCTCGTCGAGATCGGCCGTCGCAACAACGAGAAGGCCGCGCTGCTCTACGATCGCATCGACGCGAGCGCGCTGTTCCGCGGCATCGCGCGGCCGGACTGCCGCTCGATCATGAACGTGACGTTCACGACGGGGGACGCCGAGCTTGACGCGGCGTTCGTCGCGCAGGCCAAGGCCGCCGGCCTCGTGGGCGTGAAGGGCCACCGCAGCGTCGGCGGCCTGCGCGCCAGCATCTACAACGCCGTGCCGCTGGACGCGGTGCAGGCGCTCGTGAACTTCATGGAGGACTTCGAGGCCGCGCACGCACGCGCCGCCTCGGCCGAGGTCATCGGCACGCCGTCCTCCCCCTCCTCCCCCAGCTCGTCCTCTCGCTCCTCCCAGGGCTCCGCGTCGTCTATCTAGCCGGCGCGCGGGTCGACGCAGCCTGCGGCCTTCGCCGCCGCGGGCCGAGAGCGTCGCGCCAAGCACCCACGCACCGGCGCACGTCCCCGCGCGGGCCCCGCTGTCGGCGGGTCTGCCCGCATGCATCATGCGTCCTGGCATCGGGTCGGGACGCACGGCGCCGCCGACGACCGTCGGCGGCGGCCACGAGCAGAGAGGCAACCCCATGCGCTACATCAAGACGATCGACAACATCACCAAGGCCGGCTTCACCGAGTTCGGCGAGGGCTACGAGCTCACGCAGGACGTGAACGAGGCCGACGCGATCATCATCCGCAGCTCGAGCATGCACGAGATGCAGCTGCCCGCGAACATCAAGGCCGTCGCGCGCGCCGGCGCCGGCTTCAACAACATCCCGATCGACCGCTTCGCGCGCGAGGGCATCGTGGTCTTCAACACGCCCGGCGCGAACTCCAACGCGGTCAAGGAGCTCATGGTCTGCCTGTTCATCCTCGCCTCGCGCGACGTCCTCGGCGGCATGAAGTGGTGCCGCGAGCACGCAGAGGACCCCGACATCTACACGCACGTCGAGGCCGCCAAGAAGGCCTTCGTCGGCCAGGAGATCAAGGGCCGCACCGTCGGCGTGATCGGCCTGGGCAACGTGGGCTCCAAGGTCGCCAACGCCCTGGTCGACCTGGGCATGACCGTGTACGGCTACGACCCCTACATCGCCGTCAAGGACGCCTGGCAGCTCTCGCGCGACGTGCATCGCCTGAACGACCTTGACGAGCTGTGCGCGCGGTGCGAGTACGTCACGGTGCACGTCCCGTCCAAGGCTGACACGATCGGCCTCATCGGCGAGCGCCAGCTTGCGGAGATGCGCGACGGCGTGATCCTGTTCAACTACTCGCGCGAGACGCTCGTGGACGAGAAGGCCGTGGACGCGGCGCTGCGCAGCGGCAAGGTGCGCACGTACCTGACCGACTTCGCGACCCCCGCCGTCATGCACATGCCGCGCACGATCGTGACCCCCCACCACGGCGCCGGCACCAACGAGGCCGAGGAGAACTGCGCCGAGATGGCCCTGAGCCAGGTGAAGGACTACCTGGAGAACGGCAACATCATCAACTCGGTGAACTACCCGGCGGTCAGCCTTGGCACGCGCCGCGACCCGCAGCGCATCGTGACGCTGCACGCGAACGTCCCCAACATGATCGGCCAGATCACCGCCATCCTCGCCGAGGAGGGCGCGAACATCCAGCGCATGGCCAACGACGCCGCGGGCGCGAACGCCGTCACGATCGTCGACCTTGACAGGCCGATCACCGAGGCCGGCTACCAGCGGATGGCCGCCATCGACGGCATGTGGCGCGTTCGCACGATCGACTAGCGGGCGGGCTTGCGACCACGTCGGGAAGGAAGGGTCATCTGATGGACATCGTGTGCCTTGATCTGGAGGGGACGCTCGTCCCCGAGATCTGGATCGCGTTCGCCGAGGCCGCCGGCATCCCCGAGCTTCGCGTCACCACGCGCGACGAGCCCGACTACGACAGGCTCATGCGCCGCCGCCTGGCCATCCTGCGCGAGCGCGGCGTCGGCCTCGCGCAGATCCAGGACGTCATCCGCGGGATCCGCCCCTTCGAGGGCGCCCGCGCGTTCCTGGACGAGCTGCGCGGCGAGACGCAGGCGGTGATCGTGAGCGACACCTTCACGCAGTTCGCCGGGCCGCTCGTGGAGCAGCTCGGCGACCCGATGATCTTCTGCAACGAGCTCGTGGTGGGCGACGACGGGATGATCGAGGGCTACCGGATGCGCTGCGACCACATGAAGCGCGCCACGGTTGAGGGCCTGCAGCACATGGGCTACGACACGATCGCCGCCGGCGACAGCCTGAACGACCTGGAGATGATCCGCGCGAGCAAGGCGGGCTTCCTCTTCCGCGCGTCCGACGCCATCCGGCAGGCCAACCCCGACGTCACCGCGATCGACGCCTACGACGACCTGCTCGCGGCGATCCGCGCGAACCTCTAGAGGCGCCGCGCGGCGCGCGCGTGCCCGCGGGGGCGCCCACCGGCGGC
>CACZRK010000212.1 GCA_902783515.1 uncultured Coriobacteriaceae bacterium
CGCGGCGTCGGCCGGACGCCCCTCCCCCGCGCGCACGCGAGTCCGCGCGAGGTCGCGCGGGCGGGTGGCGGGCTAGGCGTCCTCGGAGGCGCCGGCGGACTCCATCGCCGACTCCATCGGGTCGTACCCGGTGATCGTGCAGGTGTACTTCTCCGACTCCATCGGGTCGCGCTGCCAGACGATCGTGAAGACCTCGCCCATGGGGTCCGAGCTCTTGCCGGTGAAGGAGCCGCTCTCCTCGGAGACGTGCGCGTTCACGTGCACGACGATCGACTGCACCGCCACGTCCTCAAACGCGTTCATGGCGAACGCCATCACGGGCGTCTGGGCACTGGCGATCGCGCCGTCAACCGAGCGCGAGCGCTCGTCGTCGATCGTCACGGTCAGCGTGCCCGTGGAGGAGTCGTACGAGGTGAAGCTCGTCCCCTCGGGAAGCTTCACGACCTCGCCGCCCCACATGACGCCCTTCTCGATGGCGGACTGCACCTTGGACTCGGTCGCGCCGCTCGCGAAGTTCGGGACCCCGGAAAGCTGCATGTTCTTGCAGGCGACCTGCGCGAAGAGGATGCCCACGACGATGACCAGCGCGACGGCGATGCCCACGCGCAGCACGACGTGCTCCACCGAAAGCCCAGTGGGGTCGTCCAGCGCGAGCGGGTCAAGCGCGCCGCCCGCCTCGCTCTTCTCCTTGACGCGCTCAAGCTCGCGGTCGGCGAGCGACGACGTCGCGGCGTGGTTCGGGGACGTCTTCGCCGGCGCCGCGCTCTTGGGAGGACAGGCCTCGTTGTCGGGCGTCTGAGGAGAGCCCGGGCGTGAGCTGTCTTCGCGTTCCATTCAGTCTTCCTTCACTCGGCTTTCGCGCCAGCGGGCGAGCTGCGCGGCCCGCGCGGCGTGGCGGCGCAGCGACGCGCCCTGCGCACTCAGCACTTCATCATACGCACTTTGCGCTGGGCAAACAACGGCGCGGGCACGTCTGCGCCGCGAATTCAACCCCGTGCGCCGCTCACGCCGGACGAGGCGCCGTACGCCCGGCATCGCGTGCCGAGCGCCCACCGCGGCCGGGCGTCAGAGCCGCCCGACGGACGCGCCCGCTGCCGGGCGGACGCGAGTCACCCGTCGTCGCGCACGCCCTCAAACTGCAGTCGGTAGTAGCGCGCGTACAGGCCGCCGCGCGCGAGCAGCTCGTCATGCGAGCCCTGCTCGACGACATGGCCCCCGTCCATCGCGACGATCAGGGACGCGTTCTTGATCGTCGACAGCCGATGCGCGATCACGAGCGTCGTCCTGCCCTCGGAGAGCCGCGCGAGCGATTCCTGCACGGCCTGCTCGCTCTCGTTGTCCAGCGCGCTCGTCGCCTCGTCCAGGATGATGATCTCCGGGTCCTTCAGGAAGACGCGCGCGATGGAGATGCGCTGCTTCTGGCCGCCCGACAGGCGCGCGCCGCGCTCGCCGACGGGCGTGTCGTACCCCAGCGGGAGCGTGCGGACGAACGCGTCGATGTTCGCCGCCCGCGCCGCCTTGATCACCTCGTCCAGCGTCGCGTCGGGCCGCCCGTAGGCGATGTTCTCGGCGATGGTGCCGTCAAACAGGTACACGTCCTGCTGCACGAGGCCGATCGCGCGGCGCAGGCTCTCCTGCGTCACGTCACGCACGTCAACGCCGTCGATCCGCACCGCGCCGCCCGTGACGTCGTAGAAGCGCGGCACGAGCGAGCACGTGGTCGTCTTGCCGCCGCCCGACGGCCCCACGAGCGCGACCGTCGCGCCGGCGGGCACGCGCAGCGACAGGTGGTCCAGCACGTCGTGCGTCCCGTCGTACGAGAAGCTGACGTCGTCAAACGTGATCTCGCCGCGCGTGACGCGCAGGTCCTGCGCGCCCGGCCTGTCCTGCACGTCAGGCTTGGTGTCCAGGATCTCGCAGAACCGGTGGAAGCCCGCCACGGCCTTCTGGAACGTCTCGGTGAAGTTGATGAGCGTCTCGATCGGGGTCGAGAGGATGCCGATGTACAGCGCGAAGATCGCCAGGTCGCCCACGGCCATGCGCCCCGAGGCCACCAGATAGCCGCCGAGCACGATGACCACGGTGTACAGCATGCCCGACATCGTGGAGCTCGCCGCCGTGAACGTGCCCATCGCCCGGTACGTGCGCTCCTTGCTCGCGAGGTAGGCGTCGTTGCTCGCCTCGAACTTCCGGCGCTCCACGTCCTCGGCGGCGAACGACTTGACGACGCGCATGCCCGCCAGCGAGTCCTCCAGCTGCGCGTTGATGCCGCTCATCTTCAGGCGGTTGTCGCGAAACGTCGCCCGCAGCGTGCGGTTGCGCCGCACGAGGTACGCAACGAGCACGGCGGTCACGATCGCGACGGCCAGCGCGAGCTGCCAGTTGATGAGCATCATGATGACGAGCATGCCCACGATCTCTATCCCCGAGATCACGATGTTCTCCGGGCCGTGGTGCGCGGCCTCCGCGATGTCAAACAGGTCGTTGACGACGCGGCTCATCATGTCGCCGGTCTTGACCCGGTCAAACCACGAGAACGAGAATCGCTCGTACTGCGCGAATAGGTCGGCGCGCATGCGGCTCTCCATGCGCGCGCCCATGACGTGCCCCCACGCGCCCACGAAGTAGCGGCACGCGTAGCGCACGGCGTACATGGCGAGCAGGCCGATCAGCAGCACGAGCAGCGCGCGATAGATCTCGGCCGCGGGGCCGGCAAACAGCCCGTTGGTCAGCGTGCGCAGGATCTGCGGGAAGGCGAGGTCTATGGCCGCCACCAGCAGCGCGCACGCCATGTCGCCCACGAAGAGGTGCCTCTGCGGGCCGTAGTACGACAGGAAGCGCCGAAATGTCCCCGTGCGCCGCGCCGGCGCCCGTCGCTCGTCAGACATGCGCCGACGCGTCCTCTCCCTCGGCCATGCGCCGTCGGATCTCGTCGCACAGCAGCACCGCCGCCATCGTTTTCGAGTCGCAGACCTTGCCGTCCAGCACGCGGTCGACCATCTCGCCCAGCGGCACGAGCTCCACGTTGATGAACTCGTCGTCATCGGGCGACGCGCCCACGAAGCGCAGGCCCGCCGCCATGTAGAGGTGCAGGACCTCGTCGGAGTAGCCCGCCGCCGGCACGAAGGGGCACAGGTACCCCATGCGGTCGGCGACGTAGCCCGTCTCCTCGCGCAGCTCGCGCGCGGCGGCGTCGGCAGGGTCCTCCCCCAGCTCCAGCTTGCCCGCCGGGATCTCCAGCGTGACCGACTCCAGCGCCGTGCGGAACTGGCGCACCAGCACGAGCTTGCCGTCGTCGGTCAGCGCGATGACGCCGACGGCGCCGTGATGGCGGATCACGTCACGGCGCGCGGGCGTGCCGTCGGGCAGCGTGACGCGCACGTCGTCCACGGTGAAGATGGCGCCCTGGTAGACGGGCGTGGAGCTCACGATGGTCTCCGAGAGGCCGTCGGACGCGCACCCGCCGGCGCCCCGCGCCATCGGCGTCACCCGCGTCTCGGGGGACGAGGCCTCGGCGCCCGAGGCCTCGCGCGGCTCCCTCCCCATGGGCACCTACGCCTCCCAGGCGTCGCGGCCGCGCAGCGCGCGCAGGCCGACGTCGGTGCGCAGGCTCTTGCCCTCAAAGTGAATGCGCTCGCACGCCTGGTACGCGCGGTCGCGCGCCTCGGCGAAGGTCGGGCCGACCGCCGTCACGTCCAGCACGCGGCCGCCGGCGGTGCGCAGCACGCCCGCCTCGTCGAGCGCCGTGCCGGCGTGGTACACGGTCACGTCGCCGAGCGCCTCGGCGTCCTGGATCCCCGTGATCGCGAAGCCCTTCTGATACGCGACCGGGTAGCCCTTGGAGGCGAGCACCACCGTGACCGCCCACTCGTCGCGCCAGTCCAGCTCCACCTGGTCAAGCGTCCGCGTCGCGCACGCCATCATGACGTCCACGAGGTCGGTCTTGAGGCGCGGCAGGATGACCTGGGTCTCCGGGTCGCCGAAGCGCGCGTTGAACTCCAGGACGCGCGGGCCCTCGGGCGTGAGCATGAAGCCGCCGTACAGCACGCCGCGGAAGTCGATCCCCTCCTGCTCGAGGCCGCTCACGGCCTTCTGCATATCGGCGATCATCTCGTCGTGCTCGGCGTCCGTGACGATCGGCACGGGCGAGTAGCAGCCCATGCCGCCCGTGTTGGGGCCGAGGTCGCCGTCGTAGGCGCGCTTATGGTCCTGGGCGGACGCCATCGGGCGCATCGTCGTGCCGTCGGTGAACACCAGCAGCGAGCACTCCGGGCCCGTCAGGCCCTCCTCGATGACCACGGTCGCGCCCGCCGCGCCGAAGTGGCCGCCAAAGCACTCGTCCACGGCCTCCAGCGCCTCGTCCACGGTCTTCGCGACGACGACGCCCTTGCCCGCGGCCAGGCCGTCCGCCTTCACGACCAGCAGGCCGACGCCCGCGTCAAAGCGCTGGCGCACGTACGCGCGCGCGGAGTCCGCCGAGGTGAACGCCTCGTAGGGCGCCGTCGGGATCCCGTGGCGACCCATGAACTCCTTGGAGAACTTCTTGGAGCCCTCCATCTGCGCGCCCTGCGCGCCGGGGCCGAAGCAGGGGATGCCCGCCGCCCTGACCACGTCGGCGACGCCCGCGACCAGCGGGGCCTCCGGGCCGATCACGACGAGGCCGACGCCGCGGGCGACCGCGAAGTCACGCACCGCCTCGCCGTCGGTGATGTCAAGGCTGACGTTCTGCGCGATGCCCGCCGTGCCGCCGTTGCCCGGCGCGACGTAGAGCGCGCCGCACTTGGGGGAACGCTTCAGGGAGACCGCGATCGCATGCTCGCGACCGCCGCTGCCAAGCAGAAGAATGTCCATCTCGCAACCTCCGTGCCTCGGAAACGACCGTCTGTCCGTGCTGCCATACCACGTGCATACCCGCGGATGCCCGCCGCCACACGCGCATCGGGCGGCGCCGCGGGACATCCGATCCCGCGGGCGTCGCCCGACGTCTACCACCTCTGAGCCGCTGCGCGCATGTCCTGACGCATCGTGCGTCGATCAGCCTCCCTAGCGATGGCGGATGATCGTCTGCTCGCGGGACGCGCCCACGGCGATGATCGAGATCGGCGCGCCCGCCAGGTCCTCGATGAACTCCACGTAGTCCTTCGCCTCGCGCGGCAGCTCGCTGAAGCTGCGGCACATCGTGATGTCCTGCTTCCAGCCCGGCAGCTCCTCGTAGATCGGCTTGGCGTGGTGCATCGCCGTCTGGTTCTGCGGAACCGTGCGGTACACCGTCCCGTCGCAGTCGTAGGCGACGCAGACCTTGACCGTGTCGACCGCGGAGAGCACGTCGAGCTTCGTGAGCGCGATGTCCGTCAGGCCGTTGACCTGCACCGCGTACTTGGCCACGACGCCGTCAAACCAGCCGCAGCGACGCTTGCGGCCCGTCGTGACGCCGTACTCGTGGCCGACCTCGCACAGCAGGTCGCCCGCCGGGTCGTCGATGCACTCGGTCGGGAACGGGCCCGAGCCGACGCGCGTGATGTAGGCCTTCATGATGCCGAGGATCTCGGTGATGCTGCGCATGCTCACGCCGCTGCCCGTGATGGCGCCGCCGGCCGTGCAGTTGGAGGAAGTCACGAACGGGTACGTGCCGAAGTCGACGTCCAGCATCGTGCCCTGCGCGCCCTCAAAGAGGATGTTCGCGCCGGCCGCGTCCGCCTCGTGCAGCAGCGTCGTGGTGTCAACGATGTAGGGCGCCAGGCGGTCGGCGTACTGGAAGTACTCGTCGCAGATCTGGTCCACCGTGTAGGTCGGCAGGCCGTACACCTTGGAGAGGATGTCGTTCTTCTCCTGCAGCGCGGCCTCCACCTTGTCGCGGAAGATGCCCTTGTCCAGCATGTCCTGCATGCGCAGGCCCATGCGGGAGTCCTTGTCCTGGTAGGCCGGGCCGATGCCGCGGCGCGTCGTGCCGATCAGGTTGTTGCCGAGGCGGCGCTCGTTGGCACCGTCAAGGTCGCGGTGGTACGGCATGATGATGTGCGCGTTGCCGGAGACCTTCAGGCGCTCGCAGGAGATGCCCTCGCCCTCGAGCGTGTCCATCTCGCCCAGCAGGACCTTCGGGTCGATGACGCAGCCGTTGCCGATGACCGGCGTGATGGTCGGGTACATGATGCCCGACGGGATCAGGTGCAGCGCCAGCTTGTACTTCGGCGTGATCACCGTGTGGCCGGCGTTGTTGCCGCCCTGGTAGCGCACGACATACGTGAACTTGTCGGAGATGAGGTCCGTGATCTTGCCCTTGCCTTCGTCGCCCCACTGGGCGCCAACAAGGATGGATGCGGGCATAGTCGCTCTTTTCTCTCAGTCGGCGCCGCGAGACATCACGCCGGGCTCACGCCCGACCTCGTACCCTTCGCGTCGCCCGTTGGTCTTTCGTCCTTCGCGCGGGAACGGGCGTCCGCGCGCCTTGAGTATACCTGCCGCTACCCCTCGTGCCGCGCCATGTTTCGGAACGCCGTACGGTCTGCAAGGAAGACGAGCGGGACGTCCACGCCGCTGCGGCCGGCGCGGTTCTTCGCGACGATGACGTTCGCGGTGCCCCACGGCGGCCTGTTGTGCTTCTCGTCCTGCGCCTCCTCCTCGGTCAGCGAGCGGTCCAGGAACATGACGACGTCGGCGTCCTGCTCGATGGAGCCCGAGTCGCGCAGGTCGGCGAGCACGGGGCGCTTGTCCGGTCGGCGGTCGATGTCGCGGCTGAGCTGCGACAGGGCGATGACGGGCACGTGGAGGTCCTTGGAGAGCACCTTCAGCGCGCGGCTCATCTCGCCGACCTCGACGTTGCGGTTCTCCGCACGGCTGTTCACCGGGTTGATGAGCTGCAGGTAGTCGATGATGATGAGGCCGCCCTCCTTGCCGTGCAGCAGGCGGCGTGCCTTCGTGCGGATCTCCACGACGTTCGTGCCGGCGGTGTCGTCGATCGTGAAGTCGAGCGCCGACAGGCGCTCGGACGCCTCCACGAGCGGCGTCCACATCTCCGGCTGGATGTTGCCGCTGCGCACGTCCTCGTTGGAGATCCCCGCCTCGGCGCACAGCAGGCGCGTCGCGATCTCGGCGCCGCTCATCTCCAGCGAGAAGAAGATCACGGGCACGCCCGTGCGCGCCACGTTCATGGCCAGCGACAGGGCGAACGACGTCTTGCCGACGCCCGGGCGGGCGCCGATGATCGTCATCGTGCCGGGCCGCAGGCCGAGCAGCACGTTGTCCAGCAACGTGAACCCCGTCGAGACGCCCGAGACGTGCCCCTGATTGACCGCGATGTCCCTGATCTCGTCGTACGCCTGGGCGACGAAGTCGCCGAGCGAGTGGCTCGCGCTCTCCACCTCGCGGTTCGTGACGGAGAGCAGCATCGCCTCGGCGCGCTCGATGATCGACTCTATGTCGTCGGGCGGCGCGTCAAAGGCAAGCGCGGTGATGCCGGTCGAGGCGGCGATGATCGCGCGCAGCACGGCGTTGCGCTTCACGATCTGGACGTGGTGACGCCAGTTCACGAGCGCGAACGAGTTGTTCGCGAGGTCGATGATGAAGGGCTTCCCGCCGACGAACGACAGCTTGCCGCTCGCCTCCAGATAGTCGGCGAGCGAGAGCTGGTCGATGGGGATGTCGCGCTGGAACAGGTCGATGATGGCCTGAAAGACGATGCGATGCGCGGGCTTGTAGAAGTCCTCCGGGCGCAGCAGGCTCGCCACGTCGGGGACGACCTCCGCCGAGAGGATGCAGGCCGCAAGGACCGCCGCCTCGGCGTCCGCGTTCTGCGGCAGTGGGTTGCCGCCGGTGAGCCGCGCGTCCGGCTCGTTCATGTCCAAGGGCATGCGCGCGTTCGACCTCCCTCATGACGCGGCACCGCGACGTGACGGCGCGGCCGCATCCACGCACCGCGGCGTGCGCTGACAAAAAGAAACCGGGACCTGGCGCCCGTTCGTGGCTCCCTGTCCCGGTTTCCGTGCCATGTGACCCTTGCGCGGGCCGTCAGGCGTGCAGGCACTAGGCCTCCACGGCCTCCTCGACGGTCTCCTCGGCCTCGGTCTCGGCCTCGTCGGCGTCGGCCGTCTCGGCGTTGTCCGCGGCGGCGAAGCCGGCGGCGTCGTTGACGGCGACGGCGATGGTCGCGGCGATGTCACGATACAGGGAGATCTTGACAGCCGTGACGCCCACGGTCTTGATCGGGGTGTTCAGGACGACGCGACGACGATCGACGTCAATGCCGAGCTGCGCCTTGATCGCGTCGACGATCTGGACGGCGGTGACGGAGCCGAAAAGCTGGCCCTCGTCGCCCACGGTGACCTCGACGCGGACGGACTTGCCGTCCAGGGACTCCTTCATGGCGTTGGCGTCGGCGACGCGCGCGACCTCGCGCTTGGCGATGTTGTTGCGGCGCTGCTCGAGCTGCTTCAGGTTGCCCTCAGTCGCCTTGATGGCGAGCTTCTGCGGGAAGAGCCAGTTGTTGGCGTAGCCGTCAGCCACGTCGATGACGTCGCCCTCGCCGCCCTTGCCCGGAAGCTCACCCATGAGAATGACCTTCATTGATTAACTCCTCACATACGGCCGGATCCGAAACGCCGGATCGGCGCGAAAGTACCTACCAGTTTGCCCCTGTCGCTCATCCTCGTGTCGCGCGCCTGCCATGCCGTGCCCTCGCGCGTCGCCTACCGAGCCTCGACGACCTTCTCGTGCCGCGGGAGCCTGCGGAAGTTCGCAAGCCCGTCAAGCACGCCGAAGACGCTCAGCGCGTAGAGCGACGCCTCGAGCAGAAGCATGAGGACGACCGCCACGATGCGCATGCCCTGACCGACGTGGCGGCCCTCCATGAGGGCCATCCCCACGGCCAGCCCCTGCAGGAAGTACACGACCCGCAGGAACGCGAGCACGCACAGGCCGACGCTCTCGAACGTCGTCGCAAACGCAACGTCAGCCCTTGAGACCAGCAGGCACACGACGGCGCCGATCAGGGCCACGATGCCCCACGCGGGGACGTCGTAGCGCAGAAACGACGCGTACAGGCTCCCGTAGGGACGCCTCCGTGCAACTGCCAGTCCGAGCAGTCCGAACAGCGCGATCACGGCACCCTGGCCCACGTACATCAGGGGCCAGAGCTTCTCCAGCGTCTCCATGGTCTGCTCGACGGCCGCCGTCATGACGACGGACGACCCCGAACCGACCATGAGCTGGGTGGTCTGCGCGCCGATGGATTCGATCGTCTCATGGACGTAGTCCATCAGGTTCGAGCCCATCGCGAGAAGCACCGTCGCGTCCGCGGCCGCAATGCAGCCCGACGTGACGATCACGCTCAGACACACCGTGGTCACGCTCACGCGACCAGGCAGAACCAAGGCGCATGCCAGGGCGCATATGACGCTGGGGAGCGCATACGAGCCGAGGTTTGGCCAAGAAACCACGCACAGGGCGGCAAACGGCGCGAGACATGCGAGCACGCCCCAGAGCCTCTTGCCCTCCTCCGCGCGGCCGAGCAACCACATGCCGGCGACCATGAGAGCGCATCCGACGGCGGGCAGAAACGCCGCCACCAGACTGCCGACGACGCATAGGACGACTTCCGCGACGGGTCGCGCGGGCCACGCATGACCCTGAGGCTCATGCTGGGCGGGCTCGATGCCGACGGGGACCTCGTCCATGGCGCGTGCTAGTCCTTGTTGCGACGCTCGCGGCTGCCGCTGACGACGGTCACCGTGTAGGGGACCAGCGCCATCTCACGGGCGTTCTTGATGGCCATGGCCACATCGTGCTGGTGCTGACGGCAGCAGCCGGTGACGCGACGGGGCTTGATCTTGCCACGGTCGGTCATGTACTTGCGCAGAAGCTGCACGTCCTTGTAGTCGACGAACTCGACGGAATCCTTGCAGAGCTGGCAGGCCTTCTTGTGAGGCTGGCGAGCTGCAGCGTAATCGTTTGCCATGATGCGCAATACCTCCTTCCGCATTTCGCGGGAAACAATGCCGCGCCTTGCGCGACGGCACGTCGATGATGGCGAAGAGGGAGCCCGGCCCCGGGCTTTCACCCCGCGAGCCGGACCTTCTGATCAGTCGGATTAGAAGGGAATCTCTTCGTCGTACGTCTGATCCATGGGCGGCTGCTGGGCAGGGGGCATGGAGCCACCCTGCGGAGCGGCATATCCGCCCGAATGCGAGCTGGGAGCCTGGGCATAGCCACCGTTGCCGGCAGGCGCGCCCTGGTAGTCCGAGCCACCCTGTGAGCGAGACGGCAGCACGAGCTCGTCAACGATGACCTCGATCTTGCTGCGCTTCTGCCCGTCGCGCTCCCAGCTAGACCAGCGGAGTCGACCCTCGACGCACACGAGCATCCCCTTGCTGAGGATGTGGGACAGGGACTCGGCCCTCGCCCCGAACATCGTGCAGTCGATGAAGTTCGCGTAGTCCTCCCACTGGCCAGTCTGCTGGTTGCGACGACGGTCGTTCACCGCAACGCCGAAGCCCAGGACCGACGTCCCGCCGGCCGTGTTGCGAAGCTCCGGGTCACGAGTCAGACGTCCGCTGATGACGACCCTGTTGATGTCTGCCATACGCTCACAGCTCCTCGCTCAGTCGTGCATCTCTGCACGAGATCCTTCACTTACTCCTTGTTGTCACGACGAGTGATCTTGAAGCGGACAACGTCGTCGGTAATGCGAAGGACGCGGTCAAGCTCAGCGATGGAAGCGGGATCAGCGTGGAACTCGATGAGGGTGTAGTCGCCCTCGGTGAGGTTGTCGATGGCATAGGCCAGCTTGCGCTTGCCCCAGTTGTCGACATTGTCGACCACACCAGCGCTCTCGGCGATGGTGGCGTCGATCCTCTTCATCACGCCGGCGCGAGCCTCGTCAGTGATAGACGGGTTCACGAAGAACAGCAGCTCATAAGCCTTCATGGTGTCACCTCCTCTGGACAATGTAGGCTCCGGGACTCATGAAGGCGAACGCCCGGAGCAGGGAATGACCGATCTACAATACCCTGCTCGTCAATCTCGCGCAACCGCGCCGACCCCCATGCGCCCGCTCATCACCGCACGTACACGTCCGTTTCATGCCGCACGCACATCCGCGTCGACGCCAGCCTAGCGCGATCGCGGCGGTCGCGCCCGCATGCCGACGGGCGCCGCGCCCCTCAGATGACAACGCCCTGACGGGAATGAAAAATCCCCGCTCAGGCCATGCGGTCTGGACGGGGATACACGACATCTGTTGATTCTACACAGAAAGGACACCACCCCTAACGCACATGCAACTCGCGCGAGTGCGCGGTGACGTCGCCGCGCGACGGGCACGCATCGGGCACGCATCGGGCACGCATCGGGTGCGAGCGTCGCGCCGCGGGCGAGCGCGCCTAGCGAGCGTCCGCGCCCGCAGGAGGCTCCGCGCCCTGGGGGACGTCGGCGGCAGGCGCGGCCTTCTCGACGTCATGCGCGTCAGACGCAGGAGCGGCGGGCTCGTCGGAGGCGGCGGAGGCGGCGGGCTCGTCGGAGGCTGCCTCGGCGGCGGCACGCTCGGCCTCCTCGGCGGCAAGCGCCGCGCGATCCTCGTCGCTCAGGGCGCTCATGCCGCTCACGATCGGCTTGGTGCCGGCGGGGTAGAGCTGGTTGGTCGTGGCGACGTAGGCGTAGTTGGCGTCAAAGACGTACTCGCCCCCGTCAAGGACATAGGGCATGGCCAGCACGTACGCGGAGACCGAGCCGCGGTCGGCGACCTCCACGACGATGGCGTCGCGCTCGCCGTCCTCGGTGTCCACGTAGCCGTCGTACGCCAGCGCATACCCCTCGGGCATGTTCGCCGCGAGGAGCATCTTCACCGACTCGTACACGTCGTCGGGGGTCTCGGCGGACTGGTCGTCCACCTCCAGCCCCTCGTCGATAGCGCTGACGGTGAACGGCGCGAGGCCCATGCCGCTCGTAAGGTAGGACTGCGCCTCCTGGAACGCCAGGTCCACGGCCTTCATGGTGTTGTCGCTGACGTCGATCCTGATCTGGCTGGTCTCCATCGGACGCTCCTCTCGGGGTGGCGTGCGCCCTGCGGCGCGCTCACGCGCCCGCGCGGTCGGTCACGCGATTCGGCTGAGACGTCGCGGGCGACGCTGGTCGCGCGAAGCCGCGAACGAAAAGGGGCACCCAAGCGATGCCCGGGCGCCCCTATAGCTCACAAACTGGCGGAGGAGGAGGGATTCGAACCCTCGTAACCGGGAATACCGGCTAAACGGTTTTCGAGACCGCCGCATTCAACCACTCTGCCACCCCTCCGTGGCAAGCGGCGCCGCACCTCTCGGCACGACGCCGCGAAAGATCAACTGGCGGAGAGCTGGGGATTTGAACCCCAGAGACGGCTCAACACCGCCTACACGATTTCCAATCGTGCTCCTTCGACCACTCGGACAGCTCTCCGTGAATCGAACTAGCAGTATACAGGAAACTTCATGGGCATCGGCGAGATTTTTTCGCCCACAAGCGGTGCACAAATGTGGGGAGCGCAAGCGGCGCGAGGGACGGGCGAGGGGCGGGGGCATCGCGGGCGACGGGGGACGGGACGGGGACGAGCCATCCTCGCGCCCCACGCGCCCCCATGCGCCGGCGTCCGCCCGCGCGCGCCCTCGCGCCCGCCCGTGCGCGCCCCCACGCGCGTTCGAATTTCGTGCCGTGCGTGCCGTTCGTCCGCACGACGCGCCCGCGCGCACGCCCCATGGCATACTGAGCGTCATCGCGCCCCG
>CACZRK010000213.1 GCA_902783515.1 uncultured Coriobacteriaceae bacterium
GCGGACGACGCGCGAGCGGGATGGGCGCGGACGAGGGCGCCTACCTGCTCACGAGGTAGAGGTTCTCGGCGTCAAACTCCAGCATCAGGTCGTCGCCGGCCTCGGGCAGCCTCGAGCGGTCCGCGCCAATCGTGTCCACCTTCCACTGGATGCGCGCCGTCGGGTCCCCCCGCGGGGTGTCCAGCATGACGGTCCGCTCGAAGCGCGAGTCGCTCACGCGGTGCACCCGCAGGCGATAGGCGTTCGGGGTGCCCGGCGCGACCGACTCGTCGTGGCGGATGTAGAACGCGCGGATGCCGACGTAGGCAAGGTCGTCGGGCACCGGCGCGCTCGTGACGAAGCGCATGCCCCACGACTCGGCCTCCAGCTCGTGCTCCCCTACCTTGCGCGCTGCCGAGGTGTTCTTGCAGCCCGAGAGCCGGATGGACGCGAGCGTGGACGGGTGGTCGATGATCTCGCGGCCCGCCCCGACCTGCACGACGCGGCCGCGGTCGACCACCGAGATGCGGTCGCAGAAGCGCAGCGCCTCGTCTATGTCGTGCGACACGTACAGGACCGTGCACCGCACGTCATCAAAGGTGTCCAGCATGCTCTGCTCGAGGGCGCTCTTCAGGTGCGCGTCAAGCGCGGAGAACGGCTCGTCAAACATGAGGATGCCCGGCTTCGCCGCGAGCATGCGCGCCAGCGCGACGCGCTGCTGCTGACCGCCCGACAGGCGCCCCGGATAGTGGTCGGCAAAGTCCTGCAGGCCGAACATC
Organism: uncultured Coriobacteriaceae bacterium; assembly: GCA_902783515.1. Classification (GTDB taxonomy): domain Bacteria; phylum Actinomycetota; class Coriobacteriia; order Coriobacteriales; family UMGS124; genus CAIFEU01. The sequence continues at coordinate 759 of CACZRK010000213.1, forward strand.
CGCAGGTAGTGGTCGCTGCGCGCCCGACGGTCGGCGCGGGAGACCCCGCGCTCCATGCCCGCCTCCACGTTGGCGCGCACCGTCATGTTCGGGAACAGCTGGTAGTTCTGGAAGAGCATCGCCGTGCGACGCTGCTGCGGCTTGAGGTTTATGTGCGACGCGGAGTCAAACAGCACCCTCCCGTCCACCTCTATGTGGCCCTCGTCGGGCGTGATGAGGCCGGCGACGCAGCGGAGCGTCGCGCTCTTGCCGCAGCCGGAGGCGCCGAGCAGGCCCATGATCTCGTCGCCGGCTTCGATGGCGACCTCCAGGCAGAACGACCCGAAGTCCTTGCGCACGTCCATCCTCAGGCTCATCGGCCCTCCCCCGCCTTCCGCGCCCCCGCGGCGACGCGCGCCGCCCTCCTGCGCTCGCGCCGCTCCGCCCGCGACACCCGGCCGCCGCCGCGGTAGCGCTGCGCGTGGCTGGAGTACACGTTGATGAACAGGATCACGACGAACGAGATCGCGATCACGACGGCGACCCAGAACAGCGCGACGTCGGTGTTGCCCGCCATCCACTGGAAGTAGATCGCGATCGGCATCGTCTGTGTGACGCCCGCATAGTTGCCGGCGACGAACAGCGTGGCGCCGAACTCGCCCATCGCGCGGGCGAACGCGAGCACCGTGCCCGCCGCGATGGAGGGCCAGGCGAGCGGGACCATGAGGCGGCGGAAGATGCGCCCCTCCGACCAGCCCAGCGTGCGCGCCGCGTCCAGCATGTTGGGGTCAAGCGCCTCGAACGCCCCGCGCGCCGTGCGGTACATGAGCGGGAACGACACGACGATGGCGGCCATGACGGCGGCTGGCCAGGTGAAGACGAGCTTCACCCCGTGGTCGATCAGCCACCGTCCGAAGCCGGTCGAATTGCCGAAGACGAGCAACAGCAGGAAGCCGCAGACCGTCGGCGGCAGCACCATGGGTATCGTGAACAGCGAGTCCACGACGCCCTTCCAGCGGTCGCGTACGCCGATGGAGCGCCACGCCGCGTAGATGCCGAGCACGAAGACGAAGGCGAGCGCCACCGCCGAGGTCTTGAGCGAGACCCACAGCGGCCGATAGTCGACGCCAGACAGGAACGCGCCGACGCGCTCGTACCACGTGGGGACGGCCTCCATCGCCGTCTCGCTCGCCGGGACCAGGTGCCCGATGCCGACCGTGACCTCCCCCTCGCTCGCCTTCGCGCCGTCGGAGCGCGAGATGACGGCGTAGTGGTACTTGGGCTGGCCGTCGTCACCGAGCCTCTCGCCCCCGACGTTGACCTCGTAGGTGCGCGCGCCCGACGTGTAGCTCGTCTGGCCGACGACGTAGGTCGGCGTGAGCCCGAGCGAGCGGATGGTGGTGAGCCCGCTCGCGAGCCCCTCGTCCAGGCCGAGCACGAGCTCGGTGAGCGCGGCGCAGTCGTCGGGGTCGCCCGGGTCGAACCCCGCGGCGTCGGCGGCGTCCTGGGGCACGAAGACGACGATCTCGTCGGTCATCGCGAAGACGACCATGTCCCGCTCATCGTCCTGCGTGAAGCGGTAGCCGTAGTCGATGCCGTCGCCCGCGCGCGCGGTCCCGGTGTCCAGGCGCTTGTAGTCGTTCACGCCGAAGCCGGCC
>CACZRK010000214.1 GCA_902783515.1 uncultured Coriobacteriaceae bacterium
CGCGGGCGCGAGCGCGTCCGCGGGGTCCGAGGGCGAGACGCCCGCGGCGCGGGCGGCGGCGAGGCGGACGCGCTCGGCGGCCTTCTTGCGCGCGTCCTCCTTTGCCCGGCGGTCCGCCTCGGCGTACGCGGCGGAGCGGTCCGATCCCGGCACGCGACCAGGGACGGCGCGTCCAGGCGTGCGCTCCGGGCCCTTGCCGTCGGTCGCCTTCGGAGAGGCGAGCTCCGTGCGCGGGTACTTGTAGGGCTGCGCGACCTGAGCGCCGCCGATGAAGAAGTGCTCCATGGAAAGCCGCCATGTTCGACCGGGCTCCTGGACCTGCGGTATGACGCAGCCGCGGCCGGTGCCCTGCGCCAGCAGCCTGCCGGTCGACTCGGGGTCGCCGATGGTTGCCGAGAGGCCGATGCGGCGCGGGCGGACGCCTGCCATCCGCGACAGGCGCTCGATGCAGCAGAGCGTCTGACCGCCGCGGTCGCCGCGCAGCAGCGAGTGGACCTCGTCGATCACCACGAACCGCAGGTCGCAGAACAGGCGCGTGATGGCGGCGTGCTTGTGCAGCAGCATCGCCTCCAGCGACTCCGGCGTGATCTGCAGGATACCCGACGGGTGCTTCATGAGCTTCGCCTTGTGCGAGGCGGCGACGTCGCCGTGCCAGTGCCACACGGGGATGTCCGCGCGCTCGCACAGGTCATTCAGGCGCGCGAACTGGTCGTTGATGAGTGCCTTGAGCGGACCGATGTAGATGGCGCCGACCGATCGCGGCGGGTCCTCCCAGAACTGCGTAAGGATCGGGAAGAACGCCGCCTCGGTCTTCCCGGACGCCGTCGAGGAGCAGAGCAGCACGTTGTCGTCGGTGTTGAAGATCGCGTCCGCCGCGGCGACCTGGATCGCGCGCAGCGACTGCCAGTCGTGCTCGTAGACAAAGTCCTGCACGAACGGCGCGTACTGGTCAAAGACCCCGCTCATTCGGCTTCGCCTCCCCAGGGTGTGGCCGTCACAGCCGCGAGTCCCGCCTCGCGGCCCCTCAGATGGTGAACTCGGCGAAGTCGCCCCGGTCCTGCCGCTCCTCGGCGGCGACCCGTCGAGCGCCCGACGCCGCCGGCTCGCCACTCGCGGCGTCGTCTGCCGCGCCCTGCGCCGCGCCGGCGCCATCCCCGAACGTGTTGCCAGCGAGCAGCTCGTCCACGCTGACGTCCGGGTGCTGGCACAGGATGTCCAGCAGCTCGATGAAGTCCCTGATGATCTCGCGCGGCGTGACGTGGGTGTCGGCGCCGACGCGCCCGAGCTCGATGCGCAGGAAGGCGGCCAGGTCGCGCTCGTCGAGTCGGCGCTCGTAGCCGAAGAGCCCCGCGTGGATGTTCGCGACCTTCTCGACCAGCACGAGGAGCTCCTCGTTCGTGAGGGGCTCCAGGCGAATCACCGGGGCGAGCATGTCCGTGAGGCCGTCTCGGCTGAAGCGCCCCTGCGTGAGGCGGGATCGCAGCGCCTCGTAGGAGTACAGGCCGCGCCGGCGGTCCTCGACGGCCTGCGGCGTGCCGCTCATGACGATGCCGAGGTAATGAGCCTTTCCCTGCAGCGTGTCGTTGTACATCGTGAGGATCTTCTCGTAGTTGTACTGTCGCGACACGCTGTTCGGGATCTTGTAGAGGTTCACGAGCTCGTCGATCAGGATGACGAGCCCCCGGTAGCCGGCACTGTGGAAGAAGCTGGCGAAGATCTTGACGTATTCGTACCAGTCGTCGTCATCGATGATCACGTTGACGCCCAGGTCCGCCTTCGCCTCCGACTTCGTGCGGTACTCGCCGCGGAACCAGCGGATGACGCTTGCCTTCGCGTCGTCGTCACCCTCCACGTAGGAGCGGTAGTACCGCGCGAGCACGCGCGCGAAGTCAAAGCCATGCACCATGTCCTGCAGACCCTCGATGACCGCGTAGATCCGCTCCTCCACGGCGGCGGGGAACGCCGGGTCGTCCGGCGCGGTCCCGCCCGCCGCGACCTGCGACTGGATGCCGGAGATCCAGCGATCCAGGACGAGCGTGAGCGCGCCGCCGTCGGGCCGCGTCTTCGTGGAGAGGTTGCCGATCAGCTCGCGGTAGGTCGCGAGGCCCTGGCCCTTCGTGCCCTGCAGGCGGCGTTCGGGCGAGAGGTCCGCGTCGGCGACGACGAACCCCTTGCCCATCGCGTGGTTGCGGATGGTCTGGAGCAGGAAGCTCTTTCCGCTGCCGTAGCGACCGACTACAAAGCGAAACGACGCCCCGCCGTCGCCCACGAGGTCAAGGTCGCGCAGCAGCGCGCGGACCTCGGCCTCGCGGCCGACGGTGATGTAGGGCAGGCCGACGCGCGGGACGACGCCGCCCTTGAGCGAGTTCACGAGCACGTTCGCGATGCGCCGGGGAACCTTGACCTCACCCTGCGCCGTCTGATCACCAGCCATCGGAACGCCTCCCGCCCGTCTCGCCTCGTCTGATGGCTCCATGATACCCGCGTGCCCCGCAAGGGAGGCGGCCATTGGCCAAAAAACAGAACATACATTCGGTCATGCGTGACGCCTGGCACGACGCGTAGACCGTGCAGACCTTGCAGGCCTTGCAGGCCGCGCAGACCGCTGACCGCTCGGTGACACGAGGCGACGCTAGGCAAGCCCCACGAGCTCGCGCAGATCGTCCACGTAGTCCTCGACGACCTGGGGCACGTCGTCCACGAACTCGATCGCCGCGTCACCGATCATGTCATACGCGCGCTCGTTGATGGCATCGATGACCAGCGACGTCATCGTCTGGCCGATGCGTGCGGGCAGCGGCTTGCCCGCCAGCAGCAGCTCGACGACGGCGCGCTGGCCCGCCGCTGCGTCGTCCGCGTCCCTGTGCGCCGCGCCGCCCGAGCCCGCCGCTACCGGTCGGGCGACCTCGGCGCCCCCCGCCGCCTCCGAGCTCTGCGTCGTCTCGGCGGGTTCCAAGGACTCCGCGCCCCCCGCCGCCCCCGCGGCCTTCTCGACGTCGTCGTCAGCCATCGCGGACCACAGGGTGCCCTCCTCGTCGCGCAGCTCGTCCTCCAGGTCGCCGCGCTCCTCGTCCACGAGCAGCGCCTCGCGCGTCTCGGCGGCGCGGGACCTGATGCCGCTCAGGCGGGAGAAGTCGATGACGACCTCAGGCAGGGCGTGCGCCGCGACCTGCGCCTCGTGTTGGTCGATGGCGTCGGCGACGATGCGCTCGAGGTACTTCGGCACGGCTGCCGCCTTGAGCGGGTGGGCGTAGCCGTCGCGCTGTCGCATGGCAGCGTCGACGTAGTGGACGATGGTACCGAGCCTGGCGCTCGTGCCGGGATGCCGGTAGCGCCGGGCCTGCGTCCAGGCGCCGCCGTGGCAAACCAGATAGGACGTCGTCGAAAGGGGCACCACGGCGTCGGGGTGCGGGACCGGGTCGTAGAACAGCGCTGACGAGAACATGACGTACGGGCGGATGTCCGCGCCTCCGAAGAGGCCCTCCATGAGCGTCGTCTTGCGATGGCGCGCGCAGTGCTCAACGAGCCGCCGGAAGACGGTCGCGATGACGGCGCGCGCGTCGTCCGGATGGTCGCGGAAGAACCGAGAGTTCGAGACGGTCTTGGGGCAGCAGGCCAGCACCGCGCGGAACAGCTCGTCGTCGCCCCCTCCGGTGCCCGGCTCGCGCCGCGCCTCGCCCGCCGTCGCGGGCAAGGCGACATCCGGCGCCTCGGCCGGTGACGCGACCTGCGCCGCCCGCGCCGCGGACGGGCACGCCTGCGGACAGAACGTCCCCGCGAGCGTCGCGCGGATGACGGCCCCCTCGTCAGCGTCGGCGTCCGACGCCGCGTCGCGCCCGATTCGCGCGAGCGTCTCGTCCTGGGACGCCTGCAGCGTCAGGATCGCCCGCACGACGCCGCCGGCCGCCCCCGCGGTCGTGCCGTCCAACGCCGGGCAGATCTCAAGGCCGTGGTATGCGGCGTAGTCGCGCGCCCACGAGACGAGGTACGGACGCACCTCCTCGGCGAGCCTGGGAAAGCGGTCGGGCAGGCCGCGCAGCAGCGCGAGCCCGTCGCGCGGGTCGTCCACCCCGATGCCGCAGATCGTCTCATAGATGTAGACGAACAGGAACGAGACGGGCGTGTCCTGCGGTCCGGGCTCGGCGGGATGCGCGCGCACCTGCGTGCGCCAGGTGACGTACCAGCGCAGCTGGCGGTCGTCCATGCTCTGGTACGTGGGGAAGTAGCGAGAGA
>CACZRK010000215.1 GCA_902783515.1 uncultured Coriobacteriaceae bacterium
CGGGCGGTGCCGGGCCTCGCGCGGCTCGCGCGGGCGATCCACGTGCGTCAGGACGGCAGCGCCTCGGGGACCGTCGCGCTCTGCCAGATCTCGCATGCCGGCAGCATCGCCCAGCCGGCTGACCCGAGCGGCGGCGTGCTCGGGCCGAGCGCGCTCGTCCACCCCGGCGGCGGGCGCCACGGGGCGCCAGGCGTCGTCGCGCGCGCGATGACGGTCGACGACATCCGACGGGTCGTGGGGTGCTTCGCCGCAGCCGCGCGGCGCGCCATGGCCGCAGGTTTCGACGGCGTGGAGATCCACGCGGCCCATGGCTACCTGCTGGACCAGTTCCTCTCCCCGCTCACGAACCAGCGGCGCGACGCGTACGGGGCGGGCAGCGTGGAGGATCGCGCCCGCCTGACGTGCGAGGTCACGGCGGCGGTGCGCGAGGCGGTCGGCGAGCGCGGCGTCGTCGCGGTGCGGATCGGGGCGTGCGACTACGCACCGGGCGGCACGACGATCGAGGACGGCGTGCAGGTGGCGCGGCTGGTCGCGCAGGCGGGCGCCGACCTCATCGACGTCTCCGGCGGCATGTTCAACTTCAGCCGGCACGCGCTGCGGCCACCCGCGTACTTCCGCGACGCGAGCGCCCCCGTGCGCGAGGCCGTCAGGGTCCCCGTGCTCACGGCGGGCGGCATCCGCACCGCACGGGAGGCGGACGCGCTGCTCGCCGCCGGCGCGTGCGACCTCGTCGGCGTGGGCAAGGCGTTCATGCGCGACCAGCGGTTCGCGTGGCACATGCTGCACGAGCAGGTCATAGACCGCAGCGGCGGGCGCAGGCAGCGGCGTCGACGCAGGATGGCGTGACGGCGCGAGGCTACTCGGCGTCCCGATGGTACGCGTACGCCCCGCCGTGGCCGCCGAGGATCTGCCAGTCGCCCGGCTCCAGCATCGCGAAGAGCGCGGCGCGCTCGGCGCGCGCGAGCTCCGGGTCGGTGTCGACCGAGGTCATGAGGTAGGGCGCGAGCATGTTGAAGCGGGACTGGGGCTTCGTCTCGCCGTGGACGTTCACGAAGACGTCGCCGGTGACCGCGATGCGGTTCGCGCGGTCGACGAGGATCGTCTCGCCGCGGACGTGACCGCCCGCGCCCTGCCAGACCTCCAGGTGAAACGGCGCGGCGTCGATCGTGCACGGCATCCCGTTCCCGTCCAGCACGCGTCGGATGGGGCGTGCGTCGTCAGGCAGCGGCGCGCCGATGCCCCGCAGGCGCGAGAGGTCCGGCGGCACGAAGCGCGTGATGATGTTGCCGATGCGCATGTAGGGCAGGTGGACGGGGTTCTGCTCGCGCCAGTCCAGCCCGCCGGTCGCGTGGCGGCGGATGCCCTCGAGCAGGTCGTCCACGACGAGCGTCCGGTCAAAGGCGTCGCAGCAGCCCATGTGGTCAACGTCGCCGTGCGTGAGCACGAGCGTCGTGCCGCGGCGGTCGAAGTCAGGGTAGTGCGCGCGCAGCATGCTCAGGAGCTCGTCGCGATAGCACGCGTAGCCGCAGTCGACGAGCAGCAGGTCGCCGTCGTCGCGCTCCAGCACCCAGGTCGTGCTGCCGCAGGGCGGCTCCACGGAGATCATCCGCGCGCCCGTGGCCGTGGTCAGGCGCGTGACGCGCGTCGCCTTGGCGTAGGCGTTGCCGTGGAAGCGGGCCACGGTGCCCGCGAACTGCCGCAGGAACTCGAACGGTTTGAAGGGCTGGGGGTCCTGCTGGCGCTCCAGGTTCTGGACGAGGCGGTTCGCGTTGACGAGCAGCTCGTCCTCGTCATGGGCGGACAGCGCGAACCGCTCCCGCATCTCGCGCGCGAAGGTGAGGTAGAAGGCGTTGTTGTCCACGATGGTGCCAAAGTGGTCGTGGCGCGTGCTGACCATGTGCGCCTGGCTCACGCGCCGCAGGTCGGCCACGAAGCCCTCCATGTGCGCGCCGTCCTTGCCCGCGGGGACGTAGACGCCCATGCGCACGACCTGTTCGGCGGGCTTTGGCGCGTCACCCTGGCGGCCCGCCGCGTCGCCGCAGGTGCCGCAGGCCCCCTCCGTGCACACGTCAAGGTAGGTGATGTTGAAGCCCCAACGGTCGACGACCTCCAGCACGGGCTCGATCGCGCCGGGGTCCGTGCCCACGCGCGCCTCGACGAGCCTGACGCGGCCGACATCGTGCTGGCCGGGCAGCAGCCGCATCTCGGCAAGCTCGGCGCCGGCGGCCTCGATCGCCGCCTGCGGCCCCTCCACCTCCAGGAACAGCGTGTGAACGTCGACGACCTTGTTGAAGCTCGCGCGCACCACGCGCACGCCACGTCGCGCGAACGGGCGCTCCGCCTCCAGCAGCGACCCGCGCCTGTCGGACAGCACGAGCACGAACGTCTCTCTCACCGCAACCAGCCCTCCCCGGCCATGCCCCGTCTCTCGCATACCCCGCATCTCATGTCCCCTGCAAGCGTTCCCCTGCCGTCCGTCGCACAACAGGCGGTCGGCGCATGCGCAAGAAGTCCACGAGCGGATGCATCCCGCCCGCGAGCGGTCGATGGGCGTCGAGAGGGCCGTGGCGCGTGACGCGGGCGCCGAGGAGGGGCGAGGGCGGGCGGGGACGGGGGCAGGGGCGGGCGGGCTACCCGCCGATCCGCACGACGCGGCCGCCCACGATGCCCGCCGCGCGGTGCGAGATCGCGATCACGGTCCTGCCCCGCGCCGCCGAGGCGATGGCGTCCATGACGCGACG
>CACZRK010000216.1 GCA_902783515.1 uncultured Coriobacteriaceae bacterium
AACGCCTTCGCGAGCCCGAACCCGATCAGCCCGCAGCACGGGAACGTGAGAAACCAGGCGAGCACCATGTTCCCCGCGACCGACCACTTCACCCGGCGCAGGCTCCTGCTGGCGCCGACGCCCATGATGGAGGCGGTGCTCGCGTGCGAGGTGGAGACCGGCATGCCGGTCAGCGACGCGACGAGCAGCGTGACGCTCGTCGCGAGGCTCGCGCACGCGCCCTGGTAGACCTCCAGGTGCACCATGTCCATGGCGACGGACTTGATGATGCGCTTGCCGCCGACGGCGGTGCCCAGCGAGATGGCCAGCGAGCAGACCAGCATCATCCACAGCGGGAACGACGCGGCGCCCGGCGAGCTCTCCCCCAGCGACAGCGCCATGCCCAGCAGGCCGATCGACATGAACTTCTGCCCGTCCTGGGCGCCGTGCAGAAACGACAGCACCGCGGCGAGCACGTCCTGCATCGCGACGAAGAACGTCGTCGTGCGCGCGCGGTTCATGCGCCGGCAGAGCAGTTCGACGCCCTTGGTCACCAGCCAGCCGAGCGCAAAGCCCGCCGCCAGCGAGAACACCATGCCGTAGATGACCTTCACCCACTCGCCCGGCACGACGCCCGACCAGCCGTTCAGCGCGATAGCGCCGCCCGTGATGCCCGCGATCAGCGAGTGCGACTTAGAGGCGGGGATGCCGAGCACCCAGCAGAACACGCCCCAGCCGATCGAGCCGATCATCGCCGCGACCAGCGCGAGCAGCGCGGCGTGCGTGTCGCCGGAGAAGTCGACCATGCTGAACATCGTGTGCGCGACCGAGGTGGAGATGTACGTCATGCCCACGAGGCCGACGAAGTTGAAGACGGCGGCGAGCGCGATGGCGACGCCCGGCTTCAGGCAGCGCGTCGAGACGACCGTCGCGATGGCGTTGGGCGCGTCCGTGGCGCCGGAGACGATGGTGACCAGAAGGACGAGCAGCAGAATCAGCCACAGCACGGGAAAGGACGACGCCTGGGCAAGAAACGTGGCAAAGGTGAGGCTCATGATGGCGCGTCCCATCCGCTCGAGGCCAGTGTGTCATGCCGCGCGCGGACGCCGCCGCCCCGACGCCCCACGATCAGGGCGGCGTGCCTGCGACCTTACCTTCCGCTGACACCGCATTAACGCAGTCTTAACCGTTGAACGAATATAAGCCATCCGTGGCCCGGCTCCACCGCGGGGCACGACATTCTGCGGAATTTGACCGAACGGCACACTTTGGCCGTCAGAGCGGCAGTCAGAATGGCCGTCGGGTCGCCGCGGTCGCGCCATGCGAAGGCCCGCTCGCCGCACGTGCGGCGGGCGGGCCTCGGTCGCCATCGTGACGCCCGCGGCGCCGTCGGCAGCGCTCGCGCTAGTCGCTCGCGCTAGTAGTCGTAGTCGTCGTCCATGTCGTCCTCGCCGAAGCTGTCCTCGCTCACCTCGATGTCGCCGCGGTGCGAGCGCGCGTAGGCGATGGCCTTCTCGGAGAGGACCTCCTCGAGCTCCTCGTTGTCCAGCTGCGAGAACGCCTCCTCGACGGACTCGACCTCCACGCCGAACGCGATGGCGAGCGCCTCGTCGCTGATGTCAATCGTGAACTCCATCGATGGCCTCCTGTTCCATGCGGCATGCGGGCGACGGCCGGGCACCCTCGCGCCCGCGCCGAGCGTCATCCCGAAAACTGCGCGTACATTAGCGCGACGCATGGGGCATGGCAATGAAAATTCCTCGCAAATGGTTGAGCATCCCACGCCGGCGCGACGAAATCGGCGAATGGCCGCGCGAGGGGCGCGGGGACGCGTCGGGCGATGTGGTCTTGCGGTGCCGATCGCCGCGGGCCGTCGAACTTCACGTCCCTTTCAGCGCCGTAGCGTAGACTCGCAGGACTGATTATCAACATTCCATCGTGCTCGTCCGAGGGGACGAGCACGTCGACAAGGAGCGAGAACGTTGCAGCTGACCTCCTCACTTCGCACCATCCTGCGCAACGCCGGCCTCGCTGGCGCGATCGCGACCGCGCTCGTCGCCGCGCCGCTGCTCGGCGGCTGCGGGTCCTCGAGCGACGGGACGGGCACCGCCGCCACGAGCGCCACGACCTCATCGACGTCTGCCGCATCCAACGCGGCGACGGCATCCGACGGGACGGCGTCGAGCAACCCGTACGCGAACTTCTCCTATAGCGACGGCCTGACCGACGAGGGGCTGTGGGACGGCGTCGACGTAAGCGACTACGTCACGCTCGCCGACTACAAGGGCATCGCGGTGCCGGCGAGCGCCGTCGAGCCGACCGACGACGCCGTGGACGCGCAGGTCAACGCGATCCTGTCCACGTACGCGACGACGGCGCAGGTCACCGACCGCGCGGTTGCCGACGGGGACACGGTGAACATCGACTACGTGGGCACCATCAACGGCGTCGAGTTTGACGGCGGCAACACGCAGGGCAAGGGCACCACGGTCACGATCGGCAAGACGCAGTACATCGACGACTTCCTGGACCAGCTGGTCGGCCACACGCCCGGCGAGACCTTTGACGTGCACGTGACGTTCCCCGACGACTACGGCGTGCAGAGCCTGGACGGCCAGGACGCGACGTTCTCGGTCACGATCAACTACATCTCCGAGCAGCAGAACCCCGAGCTCACCGACGACTGGGTCGCGCAGAACCTCGGCCCGACGTACGGCTGGAAGACGGCCGACGAGATGCGCGACGCGCTGCGCGACAGCCTGCGCCGCGAGGCCCTGGGCACCTACGTCGAGAACTACCTGGTGGAGAACTCGACGTTCGCACAGAGCCTGCCGCAGAGCATGCTGGAGTACCAGAACGGCTCGCTCGTCTCGTACTACCAGGGCTACGCGAGCGCCTATGGCGTGGACCTGAGCGAGGCGCTGCCGTCGCTCGCCGGCGTGAGCTCGATCGATGACCTCATCGCCTCCAACCGCGAGAACATCGACGTCGCCGTCAAGCGCTGCCTCGTCCTGCAGGCGGTCGCCGAGGCCGAGGGCCTGACCGTCTCCGACGACGAGGTCACCGCCTACATCGGCAACGTCATGGGTGCCTCCGCCGCGAGCAACATGTCCGCCTACCAGGACGCGTATGGCCTGCCCTACCTGCGCTTCTGCGCGCTGCAGGACAAGGCGCTGCAGCTGATTGAGGACAACGTCGATGAGTACGACGACGCGGACGGCACGACCGCCGCGAACGCCGCCGGCTCGTCCGTGGCGGACTCCGCCGACGGCGCGGTCGCGACGAAGGCGAGCGGCAAGGCGGCGCGCGCGACGGCCTCGAGCGCGCATGACGGCGCCACGGCGTCATCGAGCGCGCACGACGCGGCCGCGGCATCGTCCTCAGCGGCTGACGAGGGCGCCGGGTCCTCCTCGCACGACGGCGAGGTCTCCCGCGGCTAGCGACGCGCGGGCCCAGGCGCACGACGCGGCGGAGTCGGGCGATCGGGGTCGGGCGGCATGCGCGGTGGCCGGGCAGCGAGAGCACGGGCATTGCGGTGATTTTGTGACAGGGACGATTCTGCGGCGTCGCGCAGTTTGGTGCCGGATCGTCTGATACCATGTCTCCTTGCGTTGCATGTCGGAGTGGCGGAATTGGCAGACGCGCTAGCTTGAGGTGCTAGTGACCACTTATTCGGTCTTGCGGGTTCAAGTCCCGCCTCCGAC
>CACZRK010000217.1 GCA_902783515.1 uncultured Coriobacteriaceae bacterium
CCGGTGCCGGGCGTCGTCGGCGGGACGACCGCCGGCATGCCGCCGCGGGCGCATGCGGGGAAGGGGACTCGGCCGCGGGCGTGACGACGCCGGGGCCTGACGAGTCCGACGACGCCGAGCGCGCCTTCGAGCCGACGTTCGCGGACCTTGCGGGCGCGTCCCTTCCCGACGTCGACCTGCCGGCGGGGACCTGCCTCGGCCGCGTCATCCGCCTCGACCGAGGCTACCCGCTCGTCTGCACGCCGGGCGCAACCGTGCGCACCGAGCATGCGGTGGCGCTCGTCAAGGGTTCTGACCTGCGTGCGAGCGTTGGCGACTGGGTGTGCGTGCGCATGCCCGACGGCCATGACAAGGCGCGCATCGAGGAGATCCTCCCGCGCGCGACGACCCTCTCGCGCTGGGACGGCCGTTCGCGCGGCCAGCGTCAGGTCCTCGCGGCGAACCTCGACCTCGTCGTGGTCGTGCAGCCGCTCTCCCGCAGGCCGGTCTCGCCGGACCGCGTCGCCCGCTCCGCCGTGCTCGCGCGCGAGGGTTCCGTCGCCGTCGCCGTCGTGCTCACCAAGGCCGACCGCACGGACGCGGCAGGCGTCGAGAAGGCCGTCAGCGCGATCCGCGCCTGCCTGCCCGGCGACCTGCCCCTCGTCGTCACATCCTCGCAGACCGGCGAGGGTCTTGACGAGACGCGCGCGCTGCTGCGCCCCGGCACGACGACCCTGCTGCTCGGCGAGTCCGGCGCCGGCAAGTCGACGCTCGTGAACGGTCTGGTCGGGGCCGCGGTGCTCGGGACAGGCGCCGTGCGCGCCCGGGATGACACCGGGCGCCACACGACGGTCGCGCGCCGCATGATCGCGGTGCCCGGCGCCGGCGTGATCGTGGACGCGCCCGGCCTGCGGTCGCTGCCGCTCCTTGACGAGAGCGACGGGCTGGCGGCCACGTTCCCCGACATCGCCACGCATCTGGGCGGCTGCCGCTTCCGCGACTGCACGCATGGCGACGAGCCGGGCTGCGCGGTGCGTGCCGCGGTGCGTGCCGGCGAGATCCCCGAGGAGCGCCTCGCAGAGTACCGTGCCCTGGAGGCCGAGATGCTGCGCAACCGACGCGGCCTTGACCCCGCCGCGCCGCAGTCCCTCACGAGCTAGCGCCCGGGCTCGTCGCGGCGTGGCCCGGGCCCCCGCGGCGCCGCCGTGTCGCGCGCTGCGCGGGGACGAAGATGGACAAACGGTGCGCAGCGTGCGCCGAGGCGGCCGCATGACGGGGCCGTCAGACCCGCCTCCCGCGCCTGGCCTGCGCGGACGGGCCTGCGTCAGACCTGAGACAGGCCCTGCGCATTTCACCTCTTTTGCGCGTGGAGCGCGCGTCGCATACTCCTTGCTACCCCCTCAACGTCTCGGCGCGGCGCCACTTCGGCGGCGCGTGGGAGGAGGGGGAGTCGTCATGTCTGCGCGCGTGCGGGTCATCGTCTCGATCGTCTGCGCGGCGTCCGCCGTCGCCCTGATGCTCGCCTATGCGGCGAGCGTCCGGGGGGAGGCCACGGCGTCGCGCGCCGACGCCCTGCGCAGGTATGGCGGCGAAACGGCGAGGGTCTGCGTGACGACGCGCGCCGTCGCGCGGGGCGAGGCGTTCTCCGAGCGCAACGTGGAGACGAGGGAGTGGCTGGTGGACCTGCTGCCTGAGGGGGCCGTGCAGGACCCGGCGACGATCCTTGGAGCCACGTCGGACTCGGACATAGCGTCCAACACGCCCGTGAGCGACGTCAACGTCGACACGCAGGCCGAGCCGCTTGACGTGCCGTCCGGGACCACCGCGCTCAGCGTCCCGTGCACGGCCGAGTCCGCCATCGGGGGCGCCCTTGCCCCCGGCCTGGACGTGGACGTCTACGTGGTCGCCGACGGCGGCGCGCAGCTTCTCTGCCAGGGGGCGCGCGTGCTCGCGACGAGCGCGGGGGCGGGTCGCGCCGGCGCGTCGTCGTGGGTCACCCTTGCCGTCATGCCCGAGCTCGTCGAGCCGATCATCGCCGCCTCGAGTCTGCAGAAGCTCTACCTCGTGCTTCCCGCCACCGACGGTGGGAGGGCCCCGCATGCCGCGGGACAGGACGACGCGGGGGCTACGACGGCGGCGGGCGGCTCGGCGACGGGGGCGGATGACGATGCCGCGGGCGCGCCGTCGGCGGGCGACGGGAGCGGCTCGTGAGGCGCCAGGTTCGCTGGGCGACGATGACGATACGGGGAGTGAGGACGAGATGCCGCTGGATGGAAGCGTGTTTCAGGGGCGCGACGCCAGGTGGCTCGTGTGCGCGGGCGCCGGCGAGTTTCTGGAGACGGCACCGAAGCTGATCGGCGCCGGGTTCGCGCGCGGCATCGCCTGGGAGCCGACGCTGGCGGGGGCGCTCAGGCGGCTGGACGCGTGTGACGGGGAGCGGATGGGCGTGATCGTCGGCCATGGCTGCGGCGGCGCGCGCAGCGCGCAGGCGGCGTCGGCGCTTGCCGGCAACGCCGGCGCGGGAACGGTCATCCTGTGCGTGGCGGCGCCCGCCGACGACGGGGAGGACATGCTCCCCGCGGGCGTGGACGTGCTCGTGCGCCCGGAGTGCCTGCTCGACTACCTGCTGAGCATGGGCGCGTACGAGGGGCGCCGCAGCACGGCCCCGACGCCCTATGACGCCGGCGACGAGTGGTGGATGAGGCGGCGGTCGTGCGCCCGCGAGGAGGGCGACCGCAGGCGCGACGCCCCGACGCCCGCGCCGACCGGAAGAGGCGGGCTCCGCGCGTCGGGAAGCTTCCCGCGCGTCGGGGTCGAGACGGCCGCGTGCGACGTGCGCGACGCAGGTGACGACCTCGGCCGCCTCGTCGGGGAGGGCGCGGGGCGCCCGGGC
>CACZRK010000218.1 GCA_902783515.1 uncultured Coriobacteriaceae bacterium
CGAGGCACAGGTGCTGGTCATGGCCCTGTCGGGCATGACCGTGACGGCCGTCGCCTCCCGGGTGCGTGAGAGCGACGCCCGCGTCTGGGCGATCCTGCGCCGCGCCGTCTCCGAGGCCAGGGAGGGGGCTGACTACTCGGGCGTCGAGAGGGTCGGCATCGACGACACCGCGCGAAGGCGCGGCCAGAGCTACGTCTCGACCATGGTGGACCTCGACGCCCGCCGCGTCGTCGCCGTCACCGAGGGCAGGGACAAGGGCGCCGTCGGCAGGCTGTGCGACCAGCTGGAGAGGCGCGGCGGCGACCGCTCCCGCGTCCTCGAGGTCACCCGGGACATGGCCGAGGCCTACTCCGTCGGCGTCGCGACCGAGATGCCGCAGGCGGCGCAGACCGTGGACCGCTTCCACGTGATGCAGCTCTTCTCGCGGGCGACGGACAAGGTGAGGTGCCGGGAGAGGCGCGAGTCCGAGGAGAAGCGCGCGATGCTCGCCGGGACGAAGTACGTCTGGCTGAAGCGGGAGTCGAACCTCACAGAGCGCCAGCTCGCGAAGAGGGCCGAGCTCGACCCGGGGCGCTCGCACCTGAGGACGGCGAGAGCCTGTCAGATGACGGAGGCGATGCGCGACGTCTACGAGCTCCCTGACCGCGAGTCGGCGGCGGAGGCGCTCGACCGGCTCTGCTCCTGGATGGCGCACTCGAACGTGCCGGAGATGAAGGCTGTGGCGAGGACGCTCCGCAAGGAGCGGGAGGGCATCCTCAACTGGTGGCGCAGGGGATCGACGAACGCCATCCTGGAGGGCCTCAACTCGATAATCCAGTCGATCAAGAGGGCGGCCAGGGGCTTCAGGAACACAGGGTACTTCGAGACGATGATATTCCTCAGGCTGGGCCGCCTGGACTTCTCGGCGCAGCTTGCCGTCTCATCTGCTACCCACTAGAAACAGCGAAGAGCCAAAATTGAGGCCCGGTGACTTGAATCAGAGGTCATTCCCGGGCCCATCGACATCTATCTTACCCGCTTTCGCGGATTCCAACAAGAGAGCTCGGGGAGCGAACATCACGCCATCAATCCTTCCGCTCCCGCTTCCCCTTGAGCTCGTACTTCCGCACAGTCTGCTGTTCCGCTGCCGCATCTTGTCCCGCTCGCGCCGCACGTCGTCTATGTCGGCCGCGTCTTCCGCGTGGGCCCCCTTGCGCTCCAGCTGCTCGTTGAAGGCCCGCTCCTGCTCCAAGTGGTACTCCTCGGTGCACCGGCGGCACATTCCCGTCTGCCGGTTGATCTTCACGCCCACCGCCCCGCACTGTGGGCACACGGTCTGCAAGGCGAGCGAGCAGTTGATCCGGCTCGTCCGCATCTCCACCACCCGCACGAAATGGCGCACGCCGCGCCCCCGAAGCTCACCTCGCGCAGGACGTCGCCCTGCTCCTCCGTCCATCAGCTCATCGCGGCCTCCTCTCTCCGCGTCCCATGTCCGCGTGCCCGCCGCCATCGCCATCACAACGCTTGAGTGGGGCGGGAAAGCGCGCCGCCGCCAACTGAAACGCCGGCCGTCTCAACGTCTCAACCAATCCGGCTCCGGTTTCCCTTGCGCCCGCGCGCGTGCGCCCGCGCGCGTCGCGGCCTCGTTCCTCTTTCCCGTAATCACATTGAGACGAGCGCCATGGATTCGCGCCCTGACCAGCCGGTACGACTGTCTCAAGCTCCGTCTCAACATGGCGCGCCGCCTTGAGTCGCGATAACGGACGTCGGCGCCGCCGTGCGCTCCAAAAACGGGCCCTCTGAAACTTCTGGTGGGTAGCACAGATTGCTCCTCCCGGCCACCGACCCCGCAGGCGGTGTGATACCGTCGACTGGCGGACGCGACGATCGGAGCCGTGCGCGGGCGCGCGGGCCGCTCCCGCGTGGCGCGGCCCTTCTCGAGGGTGCTCGGGAACGCCGGGTGCTTCGAGACGACGACATTCCTCAGGCTCGGCCGCCTGGACTTCTCGACCCAGCTTGCCGTCTCATCTGCTACTCACTAGAAACAGCGAAGAGCCTGTTTTTCGACGGCGCCCAGACGGGATGCCCGGTCCGAGCGGACGGCAGTCAGGCGGCGTGATCAGAGGAGTTATACTGGAAGTACTCAGTCGGATCTGAGCCCGCGGCCGGTTGGGCGTGCAGAACTGCAGAGGCGGGCGGAGCGGAGGTAGCGTATGTGCACGGCAATTCGCTTCACGGCCACGCACGGCAACATGTTCTTCGGGCGAAACCTTGATTGGAGCTGCGGCTACGGCGAGCGCGTCGTGATCGCCCCGCCGGCGTGGGCCCCCACCCGCTCGCCGTTCGGCGCGACCGCGGCGCTGCGGCACGGCGCCCTCATCGGGATGGGCATCGTAGAGGAGGGCATGCCACTCTACTTTGACTGCGCGAACGCCGCGGGCCTCGCAGTCGCCGGCCTGAACTTCCCCGGCTACGCCCAGTACGAGCCCGCGCCCGTCGACGGCCGCACCAACGTCGCGTCGTGGGAGTTTCCCCTGTGGGTGGTCGCGAACTTCTCGACGGTCGACGAGGTGGAGGCGGCATTGCCGCAGGTCGCGATCGTGGACAAGCCGATCGTCGACAAGTACCCCACGTCGCTGCTGCACTGGATCATCGGCGACGCGACTCGCAGCATCGCGGTTGAGTACACCGCGGCGGGCATGCAGGTCTTCCATGACGACGCGGACGTGCTGGCGAACCAGCCCGGCTTCGCCTATCACGCGGAGAACCTGCGCAGCTACCTCAACCTTACGAGCGACGTCCCGGCGGACGCGACCTGGCGCGCGGCGAGGCTAGCTCCGTACGGGTCGGGCGCGGGCATGCGCGGTCTTCCGGGCGACTACTACTCGCCCTCGCGCTTCGTGCGCGCCGCCTACCTGAACGCGCACTATCCCGACCAGGAGGACGAGCAGGCCAACGTCTCGCGCCTGTTCCACACGCTCGGCGGCGTCTCCATGATCGACGGCGCCGCGCGCATGGGCAACGGCGAGTTCGAGCGCACCGTCTACACGGGCGGCGTCTCCACGGCGACGGGGACGTACTACTGGAACACGTATGATGACCCGGCGATCCGTCACGTCAGCCTCGCCGATCACGACCTGTCGGGCACGGAGCTCATCCAGGCGTAGCGAAGCACGCGCGTGTGACGCGAGGCGCGCGGCGGAACCGCGTCGCGGCGGGCAATCAGCCTGCCACGGCGCGATGCCCGTCGCGCGCCTGGTCGCGCTGGAAGCGCGCCCCCGCGAGGGACGCGACCCTAGCGGTACGTGTAGAAGCCCTCGCCGGCGTTCACGCCCGTCTTGCCGGCGTCGATCATCTCCTTGAGCTTGGCGACGATCTTGCCCATCGTGGTCGAGGGGTCGTCGGCGCCGGGATGCATCTTGCCGATGTTGTACGCGGTCGTGAGGCCGACGATGTCAAGGATGCGGAAGGGGCCGGCGGGCGCGCCGGTCGCGAGCATCCAGGTCTTGTCGATCGTCTCCGGGTCGGCGACGTCGTTCGCCCACAGGCCCTCGCCGGCCATCAGGAACGGCACGAGCATGCTGTTCAGGATGTAGCCGGGCTGCTCCTTCTTCAGGCACAGCGGCACCATGCCGATCTTCGCGGCGAACGCGGTGACCTCGTCGTAGTACTGCTTGTCGGTGCCGGGGTGACCCATGATCTCCGCCGTGTTGTTGCGCCAGATCTCGTTGGCGAAGTGGATGGCCAGGTACTTCTCCGGCCGACCGGTGTGGGCGGCGAACTGGCTGGGCAGCAGCGTGGACGAGTTCGTGCAGAGGATCGTCTTCTGCGGCATGTACTTCGCGAGGTTCTCGTACAGCTCGATCTTCTGGGCGGGGTCCTCGGCGATGGCCTCGATGATGAGGTCCGCGTCAGAGGCCGCCTCCTCGTAGCTCGTGGTGAGCGTGAGACCCTCGTACGCGCGCTCGACCTGCGCCTTCAGCGCGTCGATCTGGTCGGCCGTCAGATTCGGGTCGTCCGAGAAGCCGCGGCAGTAGGCCCGGGCGTCGCCGTTCTTCCACGCCTCGAGGGCGTTGAGGTAGATCGTGCGCAGGCGCTCGAACTTCGGCTTCGCGCGCTCGATCGACCCCTCGCTGCGCAGCCACACGGTCACGTTGAACCCCTTGAACGCCGTCTGGAAGGCGATCTGGCTCCCCAGCACGCCGCCGCCGGCAACCGTCACGTTCTGAATCGTCATGGGTGCGATCTCCTCTCTGCCCGCCCCATCAGGCGGACGCGTTGATGGCACGATGCTGATGACGCGCATGTCAAGAAGGTCGTGCGCGCGCCGTCAGCAATGGACGCAGGCGAAGCGCGCGGCGTGCGAAGGGCCCGGGATCGAATCCATGCGAGAACATATCGCAGGCGGGACCGCGACAAACGACCGCACCGCGTCACGAGCGTCGCGTTGAGAGGAACGTACCCACGAATTGCCATATAAGTAAGGTGGTCGTGCGTGCAACCGCGAAAGGACAGATTCGTCTGGTGGGTGTGGGGTGAGACATGACCCGCGGGCATGGAGAGGCCATGACTCGCGCTTCGCCCGCGCCCCCGCGAGCCCTAGTCCCTCCCGCCCCCCC